>JAEWHY010000587.1 GCA_023387555.1 Pseudomonadota bacterium | reverse complement strand
ATTCCCGTCGCTGCGGTGTGGAGTGCGCGCATGACGAATCCTTTTGCTACGCCGGGACTTCAGCAAGTCGCTCGATCGCCGAGCGTCGCATGTCGCCGTGCTGCTGGATCAGCGTGGCGGCATGGGTGTAGGAGCGGGAGACGTCGATCATCCGGGTCATCTCGACCACCGCCTTCACGTTGGACTGTTCGAGCGAGTTCTGGATGACGTGCGGGTTTTGCGCGGGCGTCGGCTCGACTCCCTCGGGCGTCTTGAAGGTCGAGGAGCCGTCCTTTTGCAGTTGCTGGCTGTTCGCGAAGGTGACCAGCCTGAGCTTGCCGCGCACGCCCTCCGGTACGGAGATCGTGCCGTCGCGGCTGATCATGATGTCCTTGTCCTCGGGCTGGAACTGGATCGGTCCGTTCTCGCCCATCACGGCGTTGCCTTCGCCGGTGATGAGTTGTCCGGCCGGATTGATCTGGAACGCTCCGTTGCGGGTGTAGCGTTCGCCTTGCTGCGTCTGCACTACGAGAAAGGCGTTGCCGTCGATGGCGACATCCAGCGGGTTGCCGGTCGGCTTGATCGGGCCCTGGCCCAGATCGTGCCAGGTCGAGCGATCCTGCACGAAGGACATCTTGCGGCTGCCGTGCGCGAAGCCGTCATGGCGCGCGTGCGGCATCAGATATTCCTCGAACACCGCCGTCCCGGCCTTGAAGCCGGTCGTATTGATGTTCGCGATGTTGTTCGACACCACGTCGAGTTCGCGGCGCAGCGACATCTGCCGCGACAACCCGATCAGTAGGGCGTTCTGCATCTAAGGTCTCCCCAATCGCTGCGGTTTCCGCCCTCCCAAGGCGTTAACCGAACGGTGCGCCGAAACCTCTCCCAAAGCCGGCGACGCCATATCCATTGCAGCGACCGTGCCAACGCCAAATATGATTGGAAATCAGATAGTTAACTGAAATATGTCCACGGCAGGGATGGTCCGGTCCGGCAAATCCGGCAGGGCCTACCCGGCAAAAACTTCCTGCTTGGCCGCGTTTGGAAAGTTTTCGTTAACCATCATGGCCGTAACGTGCACACACAGGTTGCGACGGCTTCACGGCAAGCCCGCGCCAAATCGGGGGCTGTCATGGCGGACAAGACCAAGCGCGCGGAGGTCGAAAGCAGTCAGGATGCCGGCGAGAGCGCGAAGGGGAAGGCCAGGCCGAGATCCGCATTTCCGCTCAAGCTCATCATTGCGGCCGCGGTGCTGGTGATCGGTGGCGGCGCCGGCGCTGCCTACTTCATGATGAAGAGCAAGGAGCCGGCCAAGGTGGCCGCCCCGGCGCCGAAGCCGCCGGCCTTCCTCGATCTGCCCGACACCCTGGTCAATCTCGCCAATGCCGGCGGTGAGCGGCCGCAATATCTGAAGGTGAAGATCGTCCTCGAACTGCCGGATGCGGGCATGGTCCAGCAGGTCCAGCCGGTGATGCCGCGGGTGATGGATTCCTTTCAGACCTATCTGCGCGAGTTGCGCCCGACCGATCTCGACGGATCGGCCGGACTTTATCGCCTGAAGGAAGAACTGACCCGTCGGGTCAATTACGCCATCGCGCCCAGCCGGGTGAATGCCGTTCTGTTCAAGGAAATCGTGGTCCAGTGACGACAAGAGTCGATCAGGAAGCGCTGGCAGCGGAATGGGGCCTGGGTCTCGTATCCGGAGGCGATGCCCCGGACGTGACCATGTCGATGTCGTCCGTTGCGCCGCAAGCCGGGGAGCCCGGAGCAATCTCGGCCATCAGCGACCAGTGGGCCGCCATGGTCGACCAGAACAAGATGAGCCAGAAGGGCGCCGCTGAACGCGTCCTGAACCAGGAAGAAATCGACAGCCTGCTCGGCTTCAGCCTGGCCGATGTCAACTTCAACGACAACTCCGGCATACGCGCCATCATCGACTCGGCGATGGTGTCCTACGAGCGTCTGCCGATGCTCGAAATCGTCTTCGACCGGCTGGTCCGGCTGCTGACGACGTCATTGCGCAATTTCACCTCGGACAATGTCGAAGTATCGCTCGACCGCATCACCTCGGTGCGGTTCGGCGATTACATCAATTCGATTCCGCTGCCGGCGATCCTTGCCGTGTTCAAGGCGGAGGAATGGGACAACTTCGGCCTGTTCACCGTCAATTCCAGCCTGATCTATTCGATGATCGACGTGCTGCTCGGCGGCCGGCGCGGAACCGCCGCCATGCGCATGGAAGGGCGGCCCTACACCACGATCGAGACCAGTCTCGTCAAGCGCATGATCGAGGTGATCCTTGCGGACGCCGAGCAGGCCTTCAAGCCGCTGTCGCCGGTGCGCTTCAACATCGATCGCCTGGAAAGCAATCCGCGCTTCGCCGCGATCACGCGCCCGGCCAATGCGGCGATCCTGGTGCGGCTGCGCATCGACATGGAAGATCGCGGCGGCAACGCCGAACTGCTGCTGCCTTACGCCACCATCGAACCGATCCGCGGCGTGCTGCTGCAGATGTTCATGGGCGAGAAATTCGGCCGTGACCAGATCTGGGAAGAGCATCTGGCGACCGAAATCGGCCAGGCCGAGATCGGTGTCGACGCCGTGCTCTATGAAGCGCGGCTGCCGCTGCGCCAGATGATGGCGCTGCAGGTCGGCGACACGCTGCCGCTCGAGATCCGTCCCGATGCGATGATCACGCTGCGCTGTGGCGATGTGCCCCTGACCGAGGGCCGGATGGGTCGGGTCGGCGATCGCGTATCGGTCCGCGTGGCGAAGCCGCTGCGCAAGCCGAAGATGACCTACGCCATGTTCGAGAATGCGGACGATGCCAAGAACCGCGTGGAGGCCCCGTGAGCTACGGATTCGGACTGACGATTGAAGCGCTGGTTGCAGTCCTCCTGCTGCTGACCATCCTCTACTGCGCGCGGCTCAACAAGCAGATCGGGAAACTCAAGGCCGACGAAAAGATCATCAAGTCGAGCGTCGCCGAACTGATTATGGCCACCGAGCGCGCGGAGCGTGCGATTGCCGGCCTGAAGGTGACGGCGAGCGAAGCCGATGGCACGCTGGGCGAGCGCCTGCGCGAGGCCGAGGCTTACTGCAAGGCGATGACGGCGAGCCTCAATGCCGGCGAGGACGTGCTCGGCCGCTTGCGCAAGATCGCCTATGCCAATGGTTTGCTCGGCGGCGATGCTCCGGAACCGCAAGCGCAGCCGCAACTGGTTGCGACGGCGCCGGCCTCTGATGCGAAGGCGGTCGCTGCGGCCGCGCAGGCGTTTGCGGAAAGGGCCCGCTCGCGCGTGCAGGGCCGCGCTGCATGAGCTTTCTGTATCGTATCCGCCTGGTCCCGATCGTCCTGGTCGCCGCCGCGGGCCTGTTCCTGCTCAAGGTGACGGGCATCGTGCTGGATGGCGGCTACACGCTGGGCGCCGGTTACGAGGCGAAAAGCGACCGCGCCGCCCGCGAAACGGTGATCACGCGGCCGCAGAGCGCGCCACAGCGCGAGCCCGCGCGCAAGCCGTCGTGGGCGCAGGAAATGTTCGGCTATCCGGACGTGACGGGATCGGTCGGTGCCGGCAAGCCGGGTGCGTCCGACGCACCTGCAGTGCAAAAGCCGGCAGATGTGCCGGCGGCGGACAAGCCGAGCGATCCGAAATACGCGAAGATTCCGCCGAAAGCCCAGAGCGGCAAACTGGTGCAGCTCGATGCACCGCCGCAGATCTCCCCGGCGGAGCGGGCACTTCTGGAGCGCCTCGCGCAACGGCGCAAGGAGCTAGAACAGCGCCAGAGCGAACTCGAGATGCGCGACACGCTTCTCAAGGCCGCGGAAAAGAAGCTGGAGGAGCGGCTGCAGGAATTGAAGCAGGCCGAAGAGCGCATCGTCGCCGCGACGCAGCAGAAGGAAGAGGCCGAGCTGCACCGGATGAAAAATCTGATCACGATGTACGAGACCATGAAGGCGAAGGATGCGGCGAAGATCTTCGATCGCCTCGATCTCAAGCTCGCGACCGAGGTCGCAAGGCTGATCCATCCGCGCCGGATGGCCGACATTCTCGCGCAGATGGCTCCCGAGGCGGCGCAGAAGCTGACGGTTGAACTCGCTCGGTCCGGGCGCAGCGAGGCGAAGGCCAGCCCCGCCGCCCTCGAACTGCCGAAGATCGAAGGCCGTCCCAGCGGCTCTTGATTGCGTTCACGCGTTCGGACTCGCGGATGCCTCATCGTTAACGGTGGCTTAAGTCCCGCACGGTTAGGGTCGCGCTCACTCTGTTACGGCCGACCACCGGCGAGCGTAAATGACGGTTCACAACGCGATTTGCCGATTGAAGCGGGTCGGGCGATTGCGCCTGATCCCAGCCGCGTTCTGCGCCGTCGTTCTCATTGCCTGCGAGTCAGGAAGTGCGCTGGCGCAGCCTGTCGGCGGCGACGTTCATGTCGAAATGTCCCAGGGTTTTGCCCGGATTCTCATCCATCTCTCCGAGGAGGTGGAATCCGAAGTGAGGCAGGCGGGTAGCATTGTCGTCGTCCACTTCCGGCGGCCGGTCAATGTCGGCATCGAGAGGCTCGCCCACGCCATACCGAGCTATGTCGGAGCGGCGCGAAGCGATCCGGACGGCAAGGGCTTCCGGATCGCGCTCAACAGCAAGGTCACCGTCAACGCGATGGCGGCCGGAGAGCGGCTCTACATCGATCTGTTGCCGCACACCTGGAGAGGCCTCGCGCCCGGTCTTCCCAAAGAGGTGATCGATCTGTTGTCGCGCCGCGCCCGCGAGGCCGAGCGCGCCGTCCGCGCGCATCGCGAGACCGCAAGCCGAAACGAACGGCCGGCGCGCATCCGCGTCGCCACCCAGCCGACCTTCACGCGCTATGTGTTCGAGCTTCCGGATGTCATCCCGGTCTCGACGGCGCGTGGCACCGACGATGTGACGTTGACGTTTGGGGGACGCCTGAAATTCGATCTCGGCGCGCTGAAGTCGTCCTTGCCGCACACCGTCAAGGCGGTCGAGAGCTTCGATCAAAGCGATGCGGTGGCGATGCGCTTCGTCCTCAACGGCAAGGCCGATATCCGGACGTTTCGCGAAGACCGTAACTATGTCCTCGACATCGGCAGTGCCGATTTGCAGGAGGCCGTGGCCCCGGCGGCGGCCGCCGACGACGCATCACGGTTGTTGCAGGAGGCCGCGCCGAAGAAGGCGCCGCTCGCCGGCATCGATGCCCCGCAGACGGTTTCGCCCGTGATCGCAGCGCCGCCCGTGGCCGCCGCTGCGGCGCGGCCGTCCGCACCTCCGGCGTCAGCCGCGCCTGCCTCGCCTCCAGCCGCAGCGGCTGCCGCCGCGGTCGCTCCCGTTGCCGCCTCGCCATCCGTTTCAGCGCCGCGCCAGCTTCCGTCAGCCGCCGAGGCCGACAAGAAGGAGATGGCCAAGGTCGTGCCGGCGCTAGGCGTCGCGCCGCGCGAGGGCAGTGGCGCGATCAATGCCGAGATCCGCCGCCAGGGCGACAATGTCCGGCTGACATTCCCGTTTGCGGCGCCGACGCCAGCCGCGGTCTTCCGGCGGGCAGGGACCTTGTGGATGGTGTTCGACACCCGCGCCGGCATCGCGCTGCCTGCGCTTGCCGAGGCATCGGGCGGCATGATCCGTCATGCTCTGGAGACCGCGTTGCCGGAAGGGCATGTGGTGCGGCTGATGCTCGACCGTCCGCGACTGGTGACCGCGACCAGCGAGGGGAGCACCTGGAGCATCACCATCGGCGACAGCATCACTCATCCGTCTACGCCGCTGTCGATCGATCGCAGCCTGGCGAACGGGCCGCGGCCGAGCATCGCGATCCCGCTTGAAAAGGCCCATGAGGTCCATCGCATCGCCGATCCGGATATGGGCGACAGCCTTCTGGTGGTGACGGCGCCGGGACCGGCGCGGGGCTTCATCAGGCCGCAGGACTTCGTCGAGTTTCGTGCCCTGGCTTCGACCCATGGCGTGGCGGTGCAGCCGCTTGCCGACGACGTGCAGGTGCGGCTCACGCCCGAGACTGTCGTCGTGGGAAGGCCGGGAGGTCTCACCGTGTCCGGCCCGGGCGCTGTGGCGCGTTCGGCCTCGGCGCAGCGGCCTGCCTTGTTCAATGCGCAGGCCTGGGGCTTCGACCGGCAGGCCGACTTGCTCGAACGCCAATCCAGGCTGATCGCAGCCGCGGCAGATGCGTCCGGCGCGCGGCGCAGCGCACCGCGACTTGAACTGGCACGGTTTTATCTGGCGCGGGAAATGTACCCGGAAGCCAGGGGCGTGCTCGACGTCACGTTGTCCGAGGAGAGGCCATCTGAGGAAGATGCGTCCGCACTGGTGCTGCGTGCGATCACCTCGGTCATGCTGAACCGTCCGGAGGCAGCGCTCAAGGAACTCGATCACCCGAAGCTCGGCGATCAGTTCGAGGCGCCGTTGTGGCGGGCGTTCGCTCAGGCGCGGCTCGGCAAATGGGGAGAGGCGCTGCGCGGCTTCAAGAAGGCCGAAAGCGCCATCGCCGCTCTGCCGCTTGAACTGCAGCGGCTCGTCCTTGAGGAGGCTTTGCGCGCGGCGATCGAGGTGCGCGATTACGAGACCGCGCAATCGCTGTTCAGTGAATTCCAGAGCATCGGCCAGTCGGCGGACT
This sequence comes from Pseudomonadota bacterium, assembly GCA_023387555.1. GTDB lineage: Bacteria > Pseudomonadota > Alphaproteobacteria > Rhizobiales > Xanthobacteraceae > Pseudorhodoplanes. Next base: position 2,320 of record JAEWHY010000587.1, on the reverse strand, counting down.
TGCGACCGGCCTTGTCGATCCTGCAGGGCCGGCTCGCCGAGGGACTTGGCAAGACCGCGGAGGCGCTGCGCAGCTACCAGCAAGCGGCCGAATCCGACGACCGCCAACTGTCGGCGCAGGGCAAATTGCGCGACCTGTCGCTGCGCTATGACAGCGGAGATCTGAAACGGCCTGATCTGATCGCCGAGCTCGAAGTGCTGTCCACCGTCTGGCGCGGCGATGACACTGAAATCGAGGCGCTGCAGAAGCTGGCGCGGCTCTATACCGAGGAAGGCCGCTTCCGCGACGCCTTCCACGTGATGCGTTCGGCGCTCAAGGCGCACCCCGAAGCGAACTCCAGCCGGCGCATCTACGACGAAGCCGCAGTCACATTCGATTCGCTGTTCCTGGGCGGCAAAGGCGATGCGCTGCCCGCGATCGAAGCGCTGGGCCTGTTCTACGATTTCCGCGAACTGACCCCGATCGGCCGGCGCGGCGACGAGATGATCCGGCGGCTGGCGGACCGGCTAGTCGCGGTGGATCTGCTGCCGCAGGCCGCCGAATTGCTGCAGCATCAGGTCGATAACCGCCTGCAGGGCGCGGCACGCGCCCATGTCGCGACCCGTCTCGCGGTGATCTATCTGATGGACAATAAGCCCGAGCGCGCCCAGTCGGTACTGCGTGCGACCCGCGGCGCGGACCTCGCCGGCGATCTGCGGCAATTGCGCTCGCTGCTTGAGGCGCGCGCCTTGTCCGATATCGGACGGCACGATCTCGCGCTCGAAGTCATCGAGGGCATCGATGGCCGCGAGGCGATGCGACTGCGCGCCGACATCCTGTGGTCGGCCCGGCGTTTCGGCGACGCGGCGCAGGAATTGGAGCGCATGCATGGTGACCGGTGGAAGGATTTCGCGCCGCTTACGGATATGGAGCGTGCCGACCTCCTGCGTGCGGCAATCGGCTATTCACTCGGCGGCGATGCGATCGGCTCCGGTCGCCTGAAAGAGCGTTACGAAAGCAAGATGACCGAGGGCGCGGACAAGCGGTCGTTCGAGGTCGCTACCGATCCGCATGGCGCGAGCGGCGCGGAGTTTCGCGAACTCGCCAATGCCGTGACGGCCTTCAGTTCCCTCGATGCGTTCCTGCGGGACATGCGTGAGCGCTATCCCGAGATCGGCGCGCTGGCTCCGGACGAGGCCGAGCAGCCGACCCGGAACGATGCGCATACGTCGGCCGACCCGGTGCCCGCCGCATCGACTGCGGTGCGGCTGTAGCGACGCCGGCCCGCCGATCGCACGGTCCTGCCGGCTACGTCCCGTAACTCTGGATCAGGCTTCCCGCGACCAGCGTCCAGCCGTCGACCAGCACGAAAAAGATCAGCTTGAACGGCAGGGATACGATCACCGGCGGCAGCATCATCATGCCCATCGACATCAGCACCGATGCCACCACCAGATCGATGATCAGGAACGGCAGGAAAAGAAGGAAGCCGATTTCGAAGGCGCGCTTGAGCTCCGAGATCATGAAGGCGGGAATAAGCACTCGCAGCGAGATCGCGTCCGGCGTCTCCGGTCGCTGTTCGCGCGACAGGTCCATGAACAGCGTGAGATCCTTCTCGCGCACATTCTTCAGCATGAAGGTCTTGAACGGCCCGGTGGACCGCTCGAACGCCTGCTCGGGCGTGATCTCGTTGTTGAGCAGCGGCCGGATGCCGACATCGTAGGCATTCTGGAAAGCCGGTCCCATGACGAAGGCGGTGAGGAACAGCGCGAGCGCCACGATCACCGCATTCGGCGGCGCCGTGCCGGTGCCGAGCGCGGTGCGGAGCAGTGACAGCACAACCACGATCCGCGTGAACGAGGTCATCATCACGAGGATCGAGGGCGCAAGCGACAGCACCGTGATCAGCGCGATGAGCTGGATCACGCGCTCGGTCAGGCCTGCGCCCTGACCGAGGTTGATACTGATGTCTTGCGCGAGAGCAGGGCCTGCGAGGAAAACGAGACTGAGGCCGGCGAGACTGAGGTGGGCCGCGGCTCCCGTCAAAAGACGGACGCAAGCCGCGTTTGCTTGGGTCAGGAAGATTTCCCCGCCGGACGGCCCAGCAGATTCGCCATTTCCTGCTCGATGCTGCCGAACACGTCGTCCGCCTTGTCGGCGGCCTTCTCGGGTGCCGGCTTTGGTTCGGGCTCGATGGTCACGACTGGCGCCGCGGCCGGAGCGGGTCCCGGGGTGGGCTCCGCGACGGGCTCCTGAGCGGCCGACGGCGCGGGTGGCGTGATCGGAGGCGCGACCGGCGCTTCGGCGGCGGGCTTCGGCGCCGCCGGGCGTGCGACAGGAG
>JAEWHY010000142.1 GCA_023387555.1 Pseudomonadota bacterium | reverse complement strand
CAGTGACAGACGTATGATGCTCACAACCGTGCCAGTTCCGCGCCAATCCAAGCGGCGAGCAAGCCAACCACGACCGAAATCAAAAGATAGCCGAGCGCATGCCCGCCGAGCTGCTTGCTTACGAGTTTCGAAGCATCGAGCTGCATGCTGCTGAATGTCGTGTAGCCTCCGAGAAATCCGGTCAGCACGCCTGCAATCAACGGCGTCCCATACCGATTGTGCCAGTCGACCGTAAAAAGGACAGACAGGTAGCCGATCACGAAGGCGCCGGTTACATTGATCAGAAACGTGCCGAGCGGGAAATCGCCATGATATCTTTCGCCGACAAGCCGCCCGATTAACCAGCGGAATAAGGAACCGACGCCGCCTCCCAGCCCGACCCATGCTAAATCCAGCGGCGTCATGACTGCGCTCGTAATCGCTTGACGCGATGTGCAGCTAACTCCCGGACTCTTTCGCAGTTCCGAACACTGCATCACGGAGTTCATTCGCGGCCATCCGTGTCTGCTCATACGCGTCTTTGTAGAAGCTCACCATTTTCTTTTGCCATTCTGCGCTTGGCGTCACGGATTTGTGAGATTGGGACGCGTCGCTGCTCAACTGTGCGAGGGCACGATCCATCGGCTCGGGATCGGCGATGGTGCCCTGCTCGCTTATCTCCAGCGACAACTGCAGCAGATAGGCTTGGATGGAACGATTCACGGTTGATACACCGTCAGCTATCGCAGAATTGCCCTCGGACGAAACGCGGCGCGTCACCCGGCGCAGTCCAAAAACGGCAATCCTCAAATGGCGCAGGGCGTGGTTGACGTTGTCCGGATCAAGCCCGCTTGCCGGCGAATTCCCGAAGTGCTCAGCCTGCACCTGCTTGGCCAGCTTGTTCATTTCCCCGTATGCCGCTTCCAGCTTCTTGTTGAGTTCGATGCTGCTTGGATTGTCTTCCGCATGGGTAATCACGTCCGCCGTGAGCGCAAGCACGCGCGCTACTTCTGCGCGAAGCAACGTTCGTGCCCGTTTGGGAAACACCAGTAATTGCACTGCGATCGCAACCACGCACCCGAGGAGGATTTCCTCAACACGATGGGCTGCCGACACGATGGCATCCGCGTGACTGGGCGTGGCGACGAACATGATCGCGGCGGTCAAAGGCGCAATACGGAGGCTCGGATATCGCGTGGCAAAAACAGCTAGCCAACCGATCGATATCGTAAGTCCGATGGTCGACCCCAAAATGCCCGAGGGTGTCACGGCTGCCAGCAGAAAGCCGATGACCGCGCCCGCAATTGTCCCGATCAGCCGGTCACGCGCAGCCTGCAGGGTTGCGCCCATGGTTTCCTGGACGATCATGATCGCGGTGATCACCGACCAATAGCCTTGGGGCAGTTCGAAATATTGAGCCAACAGGTAGGTCGAAAGGCCCGCTACTGCGGTGCGTGCGCCCTGCTTCCAGGCATCGACATCCCGAAGCACTTTCAGCACCGCTATGGCGCGTTGCATGGGACTCACCTGGAAGCCGCATTTCTAACCCAAGGAACTTTCGCCTCACGATCCTGTTCCGAGTCCACGCGTCCGAATGTCGCCAGCATTCCGCATATCATGAGCCGGTCAACGAGCCTGCGACGCAACTGCTGCCGCAAAATTTGCGCAGCGATGCAGGCCATTGAAATGCTCGGAGCAGCATGATGCACGATCGATTTCCGAGCGATGGTCTGATGGCGCCGTCACGGCAGGCGCCTACTGGTCCTGCGACTCGCGTTTGCCGATCGATCGTTATTCTGTGTGTCGTTACGGCCGGTCTCCTTCCGGCTGGATGCAGCGGTGACGAGTCAACTCAGAAAGCCACACGATCCGAAACACCGGTGCCGGTGACCGTCGTCGACGCCGTAGAGCGGCCGACCAATCCCGGCCTCACGTTCATCGGCCGCGTAGAGGCCGTCAGCAAGGTCGATCTGGTGGCGCGCATCCAGGGCTTTCTGACCAAACGCGCGTATTCGGAAGGCACGATGGTGAAGTCCGGCGACTTGCTCTTCGTCATCCAGCAAAATGCCTATCAGGCCGAACTCGACTCGGCCCGCGCCAACCTCGCAAAGGCCGAAGCGGATGCATGGAATGCCAACCAGCAGGCCAACCGCGCGCGCAGCCTGGTGAAGGATCAGACCGTCTCCGAGGCCACCCTCGACGACCGCATCGCAGCGGAAAAGCAGGCACAAGCCGTTGTGGAGCAGGCCCGTGCGGCGCTTGAACAGGCGCAAATCAACTTTGGCTACACCGAGATCAGGGCGCCATTCAACGGTCGCGTCGGTCTGTCGTCGGTGACGGTCGGCGCACTGGTTGGCCCAAACAGCGGAACGCTGGCGACGATCGTCAGTCAGGATCCGATCTATGTGACATTTCCGGTCAGCGATCGAACCGTCCTCCAGGTGACCGAGGGCGACCGCACGAGAGTTACGACGGAAGGAATCGCGGTCCATCTGTTCATGTCGAATGGAGCCCGGTATCCGGAGACGGGCACCATCGATTACACAGGGATCAAGGTCGATCCGAACACCGATACACTGACGGTACGTGCAGTGTTTCCAAATCCCCGCGGCGCGCTCCTCGATGGGCAATTTGCTCGGGTGTTCGCGGAAAGCAAGAATCCGGTGGAGGCGCTTGTCATCCCGCAGAAAGCGGTGCTGACGGACCAGGCCGGCAATTTCGTCATGCTGGCAGAAGCCGGCAAGGCGGTCCAGCGGCGCATCACCACGGGCCAGAACATCGGCGTCAATGTTGTCGTGCAGCAAGGCCTGAAGGCAGGCGAGCAAGTCATCGTCGATGGCCTGCAGCGCCTACGCCCGGGCGTGGCGGTGAATCCTGAACCTGCAAGCGAGTCGTAACACCCGACGGAAAATAGAACACCACACGGTAGGCAGGACTGGAGAGGATCGCGATGTTGTCGGCCATATTCGTCGATCGTCCCCGCCTCTCCATCGTCATCGCGATCGTGATCACGCTTGCCGGCCTGATCGCCATGTTGCGCATTCCCGTGGCCCAATTCCCGGACATCGTGCCGCCGCAGGTTTCCGTCTCTGCGAACTATGGCGGCGCCAGCGCCGAAGTCGTGGAGAGCACCGTGGCGCAGGTCATCGAGGCGCAGGTCAATGGCGTAGACAACATGATCTACATGTCGTCGATCAGTGGTAGCGACGGCACGTACTCGCTCAGCGTCACATTTGCGCTTGGCACCGACCCCGACATCGCCACCGTCAACGTGCAGAACCGCGTGCAACTGGCGGAGAGCAGCCTGCCGAGCGAAGTCACGCGCACCGGGCTGAGCGTCAGGAAGCAGTCGTCAGCCTTCCTGCAGATCGTGACCATCTACTCGCCCGACAAACTGTACGACGAACTCTTCCTGAACAACTTCGCGATCATCAATGTGGTCGATCCGCTCGCTCGTGTGCCGGGAGTCGGCCAGGCGCAGTCGTTCGGCACGCTCAACTACAGCATGCGGGTCTGGTTCGAGACCGACGTCCTGGCGAGCCTCGGGCTGACCCCCACCGACCTTATCGATGCGATCCAGAGCCAGAACGTGCAGGCCGCCGTCGGACGGCTCGGCGCTCCGCCGATGCCCGACCAGCAGCAGTTCCAGCTCAATCTCATCACGCAGGGACGCCTCGTCAACGTCCAGCAGTTCGAAGACATCGTCATCAAGGCCAAGACCAGCGGCGCGCAGGTGCGCCTGAAGGATGTTGCGCGGCTCGACCTCGGCGCGCAATCCTACGACACCATCGGCCGACTGGACGGTGCACCGGCGGCGGTGATCGGCGTGTTCCAGGCTCCCGGAACCAACGCGGTCTCCGCAGCGGAGGGTGTGCGCAAGGAACTGGAGCGGCTCAAGCAGACCTTCCCGGACGGGATCGACTACAAGATCACCTATGACACCACGGTGTTCGTATCGTCATCCATTCGCGAGGTGATCAAGACCCTGCTCGAGGCCTTCGCGCTCGTCATCGTCGTTGTCTTTGTGTTCCTCGGAAATTTGCGCGCGACCCTGATTCCGGCCATTGCCGTTCCGGTGTCTTTGATCGGCACCTTCGCAGTGCTGCTGGTCATGGGCTATTCCGCCAACACCATCTCGCTCTTTGCCATGATTCTTGCCGTCGGCATCGTGGTCGACGACGCGATCGTCGTGGTGGAGAATGTCGAACGCGTCATGACCGAGACGGGCCTTCCGGCCAAGGAGGCGACCAAGCTCGCGATGCAGGAGATCACCGGGCCAATCATCGCCATCACGCTGGTGCTGCTGGCTGTGTTCGTCCCGGTCGGATTCATCCCTGGCATCGCCGGACAGTTTTATGGTCAGTTCGCCATCACTGTAACCGTCGCCATGCTGATATCGGCGGTGAATGCGCTCACCCTCAGTCCGGCGCTGTGCGGCGTTTTCCTGAAGCACCGTCATTCGGAAAGCCTGTATGCCCGCGTCATGGGCAAGATCAGCGGCGCCATCGAATCGGTCAGCGACGGCTACGCCAGCATCGTCCGGCGGCTGGTCCGCGTCGCGGTGCTGTCGCTTGTTCTCGTGGCGCTGTTCGGTGGCGCAGCCTACTGGCTGAACAGGATTGTCCCGGGCGGGTTCCTACCCGAAGAGGACCAGGGTCTCTTCTTCGTGCAGATCGATCTGCCGGCCGCGGCCGCACGCAGCCGCACCCAGAGCGTCGTCGAGCAGGTCAGCGACATCACCAAGGGTATCCCGGGCGTCGCGACCATCACCTCGGTTATCGGCCGCAGTTTCATCAACAATCTTGCCGAGTCCAATTCCGGCTTCCTGATCATCACCCTGAAGCCGTTCGAGGAGCGGCTAGGCCCCGGTCTTTCGGTCTTCGACATCATTCGCG
>JAEWHY010000081.1 GCA_023387555.1 Pseudomonadota bacterium | reverse complement strand
CTCGCCCTGTGGCAGGATCTTGCCAGTGTCCGCGTCGGCGATGCGCACTTCCACGTTGGGCAGCGGGAAGCCCACGGTGCCGGCGATGCGGTCGCCGTCATACGGGTTCGAGGTGTTCATGTTGGTCTCGGTCATGCCGTAGCGCTCGAGGATGGCATGACCGGTCTTTGCGCTGAATTCGTCGTGCGTTTCGGCGAGTAGCGGCGCCGAGCCCGAGGTGAACAGCCGCATATGCGCAGTCGCCTCCGTGGTGAGGCCGGGATGCTTGAGCAGGCGGGTGTAGAAGGTCGGCACGCCCATCATCGACGTCGCCTTCGGCAGATGGCGCATCACCTCGTCGGCATCGAACTTCGACAGGAAGATCATCGCGCCGCCTGCGAACATGATGGTGTTGCCGGCCACGAACAGGCCGTGGGTATGATAGATCGGCAGCGCGTGGAGCAGGATGTCCTGATCGGTGAAGCGCCAGTATTCGCGCAGCGTTTCCGCATTGGACGCGAGATTGCGGTGCGTCAGCATCGCGCCCTTCGAGCGGCCGGTGGTGCCGGAGGTGTAGAGGATCGCCGCGAGATCGTCGTCCTCGCGCGGCACATCGGCGAATTCCTTCGGCGCCTTGTCGGCGGCGTCGATCAGGCTGCCCTGCCCCTTGCTGTCCAGCGTCTCGACCGATGCGACGCCGCGCGCCTTCGCGATCTCGGCCAAGCCGTCGCGCTTGGCGGGATCGCAGACCACGAGCTTCGGCTCGGCGTCACCGATGAAATAGTCGAGTTCTGCGAGCGTATAGGCTGTGTTGAGTGGCAGATAGACGGCGCCCGCGCGCAGCGTTGCCAGATAGAGGAGAAAATTCTCGACCGATTTCTCGACCTGCACGGCGACGCGGTCGCCGGGCTCGACGCCCGCCAGCACCAGCGCATTGGCCAGTTGCGCGGTGCGGTCGAGCATGTCGCCGTAGGACAGGGTCGTGCCGTCGGCCTTGAAGATGAAGGGACGCGCAGGAGAGGCGATGCGCGAACGGATCGTTTCGAACAGATTCATGGTGCAGGACTTCAGGCTTTGTTGGGCAATGTGACGAGTTCGCCGGTGGGACCAGGCCGCGCCAGTTTCTTCACCGGATTGGCGGCGACCACCATACGGTTTTCGGCATAGGCCTCATGATTCTTCTCGATGTCGTCGAGGTCGTAAAGGTAGTTGACCATGACGCCATAGGACTGCTGCAGCCCGTTTTCGGACGTATCGGCAAGATAATTGATGCGTTCCAGCCGCGCACCATTGCCGAGGTGGAATCGCGCGACCGAATCCGCCGGCAGGCCGCGGTTGTTGCGGGCGTGCAGCAGATACCAGGCCGCCGCGCGCTTCAGCGGCTCCTCAAGGGCCTCGCGGGTTCCCTCAGTCTCCCACCAGCCCTCGGTATCAAGCGCCGACAGCGCATCGAGATCTTCCTGAGTCAGCGCCCGCAGCAGGCCGGATTGCCGCTCCCGCTTGAGCCAGGTCGCAAAGCCCGGCACCGGCGACAGGGTCACGAACGTCTTGAGCCGCGGATTGTCGCGCGAAATCTCCTCCACCACCTGCTTGATCAGGAAATTGCCGAACGACACGCCGGCAAGGCCGCGCTGGCAGTTGGAGATCGAATAGAAGCACGCGGTATCGACTTCCGTCGCATCCAGCGTCTCGCGGTTTTCCGCAAGGATGGGCGCAATCGCCGACGGAATACCGGCGGTGAGCGCCACTTCCACGAAGATCAGCGGCTCGTCGTTCAGCGCCGGATGGAAGAAGGCAAAACAGCAGCGGTCGTCCGGGTCGATGCGGCGGCGCAGATCGTCCCAGCTGCGGATCTTGTGCACCGCCTCGTGCCGGATGATCTTTTCCAGGATGTTGGCGGGTGTCGACCAGTCGATGTCGCGCAGCACAAGGAAGCCGCGGTTGAACCAGGACGAGAACAGGTGGACGAAATCGGCGTCGACCACCGCAAGGTCGCGCCGGTGGGCCATGGCATCGAGCAGATGCTCGCGCATGCGGACAAGCGCTCCGGTGCCGCCGGGCGCGAGATTGAGCCGGCGGAACAATTCCTGCCGCCGCGGCTCGGCAGCCTGATGGATTTCGAAGGCGGTGACATCGTTCGGATCGGCCTGCCACGCGGCAATGGCCCTATCCATGCGCGCCGTGTCCGGCCCGAATCGCTGCGCCAGCGCCTCGAAGAAGGCTGTGCGCGGGCCGATCGTCAGCGCCGCGTAGCGGTTCAGGATTTCCCGGGCCAGCGCGACGCCCGACGCCTCACCGCGGCCGGACAGCACATCCTCGCAGAGGACCACGAAATCGGCAGACCGCGTGACGGCATTTGTGCGCCGCGTCAGGAATTTCCTTCCGCGATCTGAAATCGTCTGGAGCAAGTCGCCGAAAAAAGCGCCATTCATCGTTCGGTCCGGGTGTCCTTCGTGTGCTGCGGCAACTTCGCGCAGGCCCATTTCACTCTTAGCAGATTTGCACGCGATTCCGGCGCTTTTCGAGGTGGTCGTCACAGGTATGATCAGCTATAGGCTTGGATCGGGAAAATAATAAATAATCGGTGGTTCCCATCGAACAGCGGGTGGAAACGCAGGACCGGGCCGGCGTTGCGGCGGCTGGGTCCCTGCTCGAGGTCGACGACCTCCATGTCCAGTTCCTGACCTCGCGCGGGATCGTCCGCGCGGTGGAGGGCCTGTCGTTTCACATCGACCCCGGCGAGGTGGTCGCCATCGTCGGCGAATCCGGATCGGGCAAATCGGTCTCGGCGCTCTCGATCATGCGCCTCCTGCCGAAGCTGACCGGGCGCATCCCGAAGGGCCGCGTCACCTTCGAGGGCCGCAATCTCCTCGACCTGACCGACGAAGAGATGCGCGAGATTCGCGGCCGCGACATCTCGATGATCTTCCAGGAGCCGATGACCTCGCTCAATCCGATCCTGACGATCGGATTGCAGATCACCGAGCCGCTGCGCATCCATCTCGGCATGAGCGAGAGCGAGGCCCGCGCCCGCGCCATCGAATTGCTCGGCCTTGTCGGCATCCCCGATCCGGCGCGGCGCCTCGAACAATATCCGCATCAGTTCTCCGGCGGCATGCGCCAGCGGGTGATGATCGCGATCGGCCTCGCCTGCAATCCCAAGCTCATCATCGCCGACGAGCCGACCACCGCGCTCGATGTCACCATCCAGGCGCAGATCCTCGAGCTGATGAAGGATCTGTCCCGCAAGCTGAATATCGCGCTGATCGTCATCACGCATAACCTCGGCGTGGTCGCGCGCTACGCCGACCGCGTCATCGTGATGTATGCGTCGCGGCTCGTCGAGGAAGGCGACGCCGACGACGTTTTCCATCGGCCGCGTCATCCCTATTCGATGGGACTGCTGCGCTCGGTGCCGCGGCTCGACCGGCCGCGCGGCGACAAGCTGGAGACCATCGAGGGCCTGCCGCCCAATGCCGCCGCGCCGCCGCCCGGCTGCCGTTTTGCGCCCCGCTGTCCTTACCGGATCGCGATCTGCGACACCGAGCCCGGATTGATCCGCACCGATACCGGCGGGGTGTCGCGCTGCCATCGCCACGCCGAGATCGCGGATGGCAAACTGGTCTGGGCGGCGGCGGAGGCCGGCTCGCAGCGGGTCGAACTGAAATCCGGCCAGCCGCTGCTTTCGGTCCGCAACCTCACCAAGCATTTCGAGGTGCGCGGCGGCCTGCGCGGCGCGAGCGGGACCGTGCGCGCGGTACAGGAT
>JAEWHY010000060.1 GCA_023387555.1 Pseudomonadota bacterium | reverse complement strand
GCTCAAGAATGCGCGGGCCGCCAGCGAGTTCCTGAAGGCGCTGTCGCACGAAGCCCGGCTGGTGATTCTGTGCCTGCTGATCGAGGGCGAGAAGTCGGTGACCGAAATCGAGCAGCTTCTGAATCTCCGCCAGCCAGCGGTTTCGCAGCAACTTGCGCGATTGCGCGCCGACGATCTCGTCGAGACGCGCCGCGACGGCAAGAACATCTATTACTCGGTGGCGCGACCTGAGGTCCGTCAGGTGATCGAAGCGCTGCATGCGGCATTCTGCAGTCCGAAGGCCTGACGATGTTTGACGATCTCTCGCTCAATCTGCTTCGCTTTTTCCTGGGGCTCGGGCTCGGCGCTGCGTTCGGATTCGTGGCGCGGCGCGGCCGGTTCTGCACCCTCGGGGCGATCGAGGATTCGGTCTATTCAAACGATACCCGGCGCCTGCGCAGCTGGCTGCTCGCCATCGCGGTGGCGATCGTCGGTGTCCACCTTCTGGAAGCCTACGGCGAACTCGACCTGACGAAGTCGATCTATACCGGCTCACGCCTCGAACTCGGTGCGCTCATCCTCGGCGGCCTGATCTTCGGCTTCGGGATGGCGCTCAACGGCACCTGCGGGATGGGCACGCTGCGCCAGGTCGGCGGCGGCGACCTGCGGGCCGTGCTAACGTTCCTGGTGATGGGCGTGACCGCGATGATGACAATGCGCGGCCTGACCGGAGTCGCCCGCGTGACGGTGACCGACCCGCTGGCCGTCGACCTCGGTGCGTCCGCCTCCCAGCGGCTGCCGCTGGTCGCCGGATTGGGCGGGCAGGGTGCGACCATCGCAGCGATCGCCATCGGTGTTGCGATCGCAGCCTATGCCTTCGCGCATCGCAGCTTTCGCGCCGCGCCGCGATTTGCCGTGACCGGCTTTCTGATCGGCCTCATCGTGGTCGGCGGCTGGTGGGCCACCGGCATCGCCGGCTACGACTCGTTCGACACCCGCCGGATCGAGTCCTTCACCTTCGTCGGGCCGCTCGGCGAGACGCTGCTCTACAGCATGCTGTCCACCGCGCTCTCGCTCGATTTCCCGATCGGCGCGGTCGCGGGCTTCGTGCTTGGCGCGTATGTCGCGGCGGTCACCGACGGCACCTTCCGCTGGCAGATCCCGGCCAGTGCCGCCGAGTTCCGGCGCCGCATCATCGGCGCCTTCATGATGGGCTTTGGCGGCATCACCGCATTGGGATGCACGATCGGGCAGGGCGTCACCGGTGTCTCGACGCTGTCGGTCGGCTCGGTGATCGCCATCGTGTCGATCGTCGCAGGTGCGCGGGCTGGCCTGTGGTGGGTGGTCGAGCGCGGGCAGCGCACCGTCAAGCCCGCGATTGGCGCGCCGGTCACGGCGACGGCGGCGCCCGTACGCGTTAACCGTGTCAGCTGTACCGAACCGTGATACAGGCGGCGCGTCCGCCGGAAAATTCACCTCCCGAACCGCGAAATGTGCCGCCGCGCGATCCCGCGCGGCGTTGACACGTTACCGTCGCTAACGAACAATATCGCTCAAAGGGTCGCACGTCCGCGATGCGGTGCGTCACGGTCCGGGTGCGCCTTTGCGCAAACGCGTTTGCACAAAAGCGATAAGAACTCATCGGGAGGATACGATGACCGACAAGACCACGCGCCTTAACACGCGCCTTGGCATCGACCGGCGCACGCTGTTGAAATATTCAGCCGCGGGCAGTGCAGCGCTTGCATCCAGCGGCGTCTACATGCCGGCAATTGCGCAGCAGAAGCCGATCAAGGTCGGCTTCGTGTCGCCACAGACCGGGCCGCTGGCGGCCTTCGCCGAAGCCGACAATTTCGTGCTCGGCCAGGTGCGCGAGGCAACCAAGGGCGGCATCAAGAGCGGCAAGTCGACACGCCCGCTTGAAGTGATCGTTCGCGACAGCCAGTCGAATCCGAACCGCGCCGCCGAAGTCGCCAAGGAACTGATCGTCCGCGACAAGATCGACCTGATGCTGGTCGCCAACACGCCGGAGACCACCAATCCGGTCGCGACCCAATGCGAGATCGAGGAGGTGCCTTGCGTCTCCAATAACTGCCCCTGGCAGCCCTGGTTCATCGGCCGGCAGGGCAATCCCGGCGATCCGAAAAGCTGGAAGCCGTTCAACTACACCTACCATTACTTCTGGGGTCTCGAGGACGTCATTGCCGTCTTCACCAACATGTGGAGCCAGCTCGACACCAACAAGATCGTCGGTGGCCTGTTCCCCAACGATGCCGACGGCAATGCCTGGGGGGACAAGGTGGTCGGACTGCCGCCGGCGCTCGACAAGGCCGGCTTCAAGCTGTTCGATCCCGGCCGCTATCAGAACCTGACCGACAATTTCTCGGCGCAGATCGCAGCCTTCAAGGGAGCGAACGCACAGATCCTGACCGGCGTCGTGCTGCCGCCGGATTTCACCACCTTCTGGAAGCAGTCGATGCAGCAGGGCTTCAGGCCGAAGGCTGCGTCGGTCGGCAAGGCGATCCTGTTCCCGGTCGCGGTCGAGGCGCTCGGCAAGGACGGCCATAACCTGTCGTCCGAGGTGTGGTGGACGCCGAGCCATCCGTTCAAGTCGTCGATGAACGGCATGACCGCGAAGCAACTCGGCGATGCCTACGAGCAATCGGCCAAGAAGCAATGGACCCAGCCGATCGGCTTCATCCATTCGCTGTTCGAGGTCGGCCTCGATGTGCTGAAGCGCACCTCCGATATCGGAGACGCGAAAGCGACCGTCGACGCGATCCAGAAGACCAATCTCGAAACCGTTGCCGGTCCGGTGCGCTGGGACGGCAAGGGCGTGCCGCCCTTCGCCGCGAAGAACGTCACCAAGACTCCGTTGGTCGGCGGCCAGTGGCGCCTCAAGGACGGCAACAAATACGAGATCGTCATCACCGACAACCGCACCGCGCCGAACATTCCGGTCGGCGGCAAGATGGAGCCGATCGGCTGAGGGTCACGTGCCGGACAGGTGTCGCCCATGGGCACTCGATGCGGCGCATCGACGCCTTGAGGTAACGAGGCCCGGCGAATGCGCATAAGACCAGCAGGGGCCGGGATCATG
>JAEWHY010000197.1 GCA_023387555.1 Pseudomonadota bacterium | reverse complement strand
TGCCGTGGACCCCGATCGCGGTCAGGGCGTCGCGGACCTCGTCGAGCTTGAATGGCTTGATAACGGCCATGACGATTTTCATTTGGTTCGATCCCCGTTTTCCTGAAGCGGTGCGTGCCGCTCCCGGTTGTCTCACTCAGGTTCCGGCAGGCATGTGAGTGCCGCGCAGACCGGTTCCTGAACGGTAAGGAATCAAACGCCGTGCCACATCGCCGCATCGGCTCTAACAATCTGATTTGATTGATGATTTCGGAGACAGGGGGCGGCGTGGCGACCCCGACCCGCAGGGCGCGCACAAAGCGACGCCACAATTGCCTAGGAAACAGTCAGTCGCCCGCTGGTGAGTCGGCTAAAAAACAAAGCCCGGCAGAGCCGGGCCTTGTACAGGTAACGCGATGCAGGATTTGGGGTGAAAGACGCCCCGCGCGTCGCTATCCGAAGCGAAATATGTCGACCGGCTGACCGTGCTTCTGGGCGAGACGGTATTCCAGCATCAGCAGGCGGTCCTGCCCCCAGAATAACTCGCCCTCATAGACATAGGTCGGCGCCCCGAACACGCCGAGCCCGATCGCCTCCTCGGTATTGCGCTCGTATTCGGCCTTGACCGCCTCGTCCTCGGTTGCGGCGAGCAGCGCCTTGCCGTCGAAACCGTTTTCATCGGCGATCGCCACCAGCGTCGCATGGTCGGCGATGTTCCGGTCCTCGACCCAGACCGCGCGCAGTACCGCATTGGTCAGGCGGCTCCAGTCCAGCCCTTTCTGCATCGCCGCGATCACCAGATAGCAGGCGCGCCGGTCCGCAACCGGGTGATAGGCCGGCTCGAGATTGCACGGCAGCTGCAGGATCTCGCTCCAGCGCTTCAGCTCGAGATGGCGATAGACCTGCCGCTGCTGGGCGCGCTGCTTGAGCGGGAGACCGCCCGAGACCGACCACACCTTGAGAAGGTCCATCGGCTTGTGCCGGATCGTCAGGTTGAAACGCTGCGCGAGTTTCTCGAAGCGTTGATGTCCGAGATAGGTCCAGGGCGACGACATCGCGTCGTAATAATCGATGAAAGTGTCTGGCATGGCTCTTCAGGAGATTGGAGGGAACCGATGCCGCGACCGCGCAAAAGCTGTCGCGGCATCGCCGATCGTCAGTTGGTGTCGATCCTGATATTCGCGGCCTTCACGATCGGCCACCATTTTTCGATTTCGGCCTTCTGGTGCGCGGCCAGCGCTTCCGGCGTCTGCTGATCCGCCGGCGGAATCACCTGTCCGAGCGCTTCGAGCTTTGCGCGCACCGCGGGATCGGCCAGCGCATCCTTCACCGCCGCATTGAGCTTCGCGATCACATCCTTCGGCGTGCCTTTCGGCGCCCACAGGCCGAACCAGATCGAGACGTGCAGCTTCGGCAGGCCGGCTTCGTCGACCGTCGGAATATCGGGAGCCGATGCCAGGCGCTTGTCGGAGGTGACGGCGTATGCGCGGATCTTGCCCGCCTTCACATGCGGCAGCGCGTTCGACACGTGATCGAACATGAAGTCGATGTTGCCGGCGAGCAGATCCTGCAGCGCCGGGGCCGCGCCGCGATACGGGATGTAGTTCAGTTTCACGCCGGCGAGATTTTCGAAATAGACGCCGGCGACATGCGCGGCGCTGCCGGCGCCGATGCTGCCGACCGCGGCCTTGTCCTGATTGGCCTTGGTCCAGGCGACGAATTCCTTCAGGTCCTTCGCCGGTACGCCGTTTTTGGAGACCAGCAGCATCGGATAGCTGGTGAGCAGCGCGACCGGTTCGAAATCGGTGAGCAGATCGAAGGGCAGCGGATAGACCGCGCCGTTGATCACATGCGTGCTCCAGTGGCCGAAGCTCAGCGTGTAGCCGTCGCCCGGCGCCTTGGCGACGCGGCCGACGCCGATGGTGCCGGCGGCGCCGGTGACGTTTTCGACCAGAACCGGCTGGCCGAGGCTTTGATGCATGCGTTCGCCAAGCGTCCGGATCAGCGCGTCGGTCGGACCGCCCGCGGAGAATGGCACCACGACGGTGACGGGCCGCTTGGGGAAATCCTGTGCCGGCGCATGTGCGGTGAAGGCGACGAGCAAGGCGGCTGCGAGTGCAGCGCCAGAGAACGGACGTGTCATCGGTATCCCTTTCCGCCGGCGCTCTCGCCGGCGTTCATCTGACAGGGATGTAGAATGTTATTTCCTTAGGCCGCAATATCTCGCGAAAAAACAGAATAATTTGCCAATTCAACAGGTGCACGGAGTGTTTCTGTTTCGTCGAAGCACCGCTCGACGCATGCGCTTTTTTACAGCCGGCCGGTCCCGCCCCAGCCGAAGCTGAAAATACCGGCCGTTCCTGCCAGTGCTCGCGCAGGCAGGCGGGTCCGTTTTGTCTTGGTTATGTGCGGAGCGCGCGGGCGTGCGAGGATCGCCGAAGCGCCGAACCGCGTGCTTAGCCGCCTACAGCGCGTCGGCGTCGGATTCGCCGGTACGGATGCGCATCGCGCGATCGATCGGCGTGACGAAGATCTTGCCGTCGCCGATCTGTCCGGTGCGTGCCGCCTGCGTGACCGCGTCGATCACCCGCTCTACGCGATCCGATCCGACCGCGATATCGAGCCGCACCTTGGGCAGGAAATTCACGGCGTATTCGGCGCCGCGATAGATTTCGGTGTGGCCCTTCTGCCGGCCGTAGCCCTTCACCTCGGTCACGGTCATGCCGTGAACGCCGACCGCGTTCAGCGCATCGCGGACGTCTTCGAGCTTGAACGGCTTGATGATCGCGGTGACCAGTTTCATGGAAAGCGAGCCTTTGCTCCAGCCACGTTCGGCGTATGCAATCCGGCGGTCCGCCCGGCGCGGGCCTGGCCGCTTCGACAATCAGGCTATCGGCAAATCGTGCAAAGATTAAGCGGAGAATACTGCCGCCGGGAATTTTCCGCGCGTCCTGCGCCCTGCCGCAGTCTGGTTGTAACGGGTCAGGTCGTCGGCCGCCGCAGCCGCACGAGTCCCTCCTGCGCGACGGTCGCGACTAGCGTGCCATCGCGCTTGAAGATCAACCCTCGAGATAACCCGCGGGAGCCGTGCAGGTTCGGCGAATCCTGCGAATAAAGCAGCCATTCGTCGGTGCGGAACGGCCGGTGCAGCCAGAGCGCGTGGTCGAGACTCGCGCCCATGAAATCCTTCTCGAACAGCGTGCGGCCGAGCGGCACCAGCGCGGTGTCGAGCAGCGTCATGTCGGAGGCATAGGCGAGCACGCATTGATGGATCGCCGGATCGTCCGGCAACGTGCCGGTGGCCTTGATCCAGACATTGAACGTGCCGTCGGCCGGCTTGCGTCCGAGATAATGTCCGTAGTCCACCGGACGCAGTTCGATCGGCCGCTCGCGCTTGTAATAGCGCTGCACCTGTTCCGGCAGCGACGGCAGGATATCGCGCAGCACCACTTCTTCGTTCGGCAACGCTTCCGGCGGCGGTACGTCCGGCATCGTCATTTGGTTGTCGAGACCGTCCTCGTCGTTGTGGAACGACGCGATCATGATGAAGATCGGACGGCCGTGCTGGATCGCCTTGACGCTGCGGGTGGTGAAGCTCTTGCCGTCGCGCGTGCGTTCGACCTCATAGACGATCGGCACGGTGGGATCGCCGGCCAGCACGAAATACGCATGCATGGAGTGCGCGGCGATGCCCTCGACGGTGCGGCTTGCGGCAACCAGCGCCTGCCCGATCACCTGTCCGCCGAACACCCGCGGCCATCCGTTCTGCGGCGAGCGGCCGCGGAACAGGTTGACCTCCAGCGGTTCGAGGTCGAGAACGTCGATAAGAGCCGATACGGCGCCGGACATGAAAAAAGCTCTTTGCTCGTGTCGTCGTTGCGGGTGCGCGCCAGCGCACCGAAGACACGCGTCAACGCGCTTCTGGCTCGCGCCCCGGCAATGACGTAGCAGGTTAGGATGGCGGACCGCAAAATCGATATTCTGATCGCGGGCGGCGGATTTGCCGGGCTCGCGCTGGCCATCGCGCTCCGGCAGGGCTCCGGCGGCGCGCTGTCGGTGACCCTGTGCGACCCGGCGCTGGATCGCGCTTCCGGCGACCCGCGTGCATCGGCGATCGCGGCGGCGGCGCGGCGGCTGTTCGAGACCATCGGCGTGTGGGACGCGATTGCGCAGGGCGCGCAGCCGATCCTCGACATGGTGATCACCGATTCCAAGCGCGACAGCGCGATGCGGCCGACCTTCCTGACCTTCGACGGCGAGATCGCACCGGGCGAGCCGTTCGCGCATATGATCGAGAACGGACCGATGGTCGCAGCCCTGCTCGACCGGGCCCGCGCCGAAGGCGTGGACCTCCTGCCGCTTGCGGTCAGCCGATTCACCCACGATCCGGCGCGCGTCGCGGTCACGCTTGCGGACGGCACCGCGCTGTCGGCGCGTCTTCTGGTTGCCGCGGACGGCGCGCGTTCGGCGATTCGCGAACAGGCCGGCATCAAGGCCCATGGCTGGGATTACGACCAGGCCGGCATCGTCACCACCATCGCCCATGAGCGCGATCACAACGGCCGCGCCGAAGAGCATTTCCTTCCCGCCGGTCCGTTCGCGATCCTGCCGCTGCAGGGCAAGCGCTCCTCGATCGTCTGGACCGAGAGCAAGGCGGACGCCGCGCGCATCGTCGCGTTGTCGGATGTGGAATTTCTCGCCGAACTCGAACAGCGCTTCGGCCTGCATCTCGGCGATCTTGCCATCGCGGGTCCGCGCAAGGCGTTTCCGCTCGGGCTTTATGTCGCGCGCAGCTTCATCGCCGACCGAATCGCGCTGGTTGGCGACGCTGCCCATGTGATCCATCCGATCGCGGGGCAGGGCCTCAACATGGGACTGCGC
>JAEWHY010000585.1 GCA_023387555.1 Pseudomonadota bacterium | reverse complement strand
CGCGAGCGAGACCGCGATGATTCCTGCAGCCGCCGCGATTGCCAACGCCGTCTACGATGCGGTCGGCGTGCGGATTAGGACGCTGCCCATTACGCCGGAGAAAGTTCTCGCTGGCCTGCGCGCCAGGCAAGCGGTCCAAGCTTCGTAAGGGTGCCGAAATGCGTGACTTCGATTATCTCGAACCGAGTTCGATCCCCGAAGCCAGTCAGATGCTGGCCACGCATCGGGACAATTGCCGCATGATGGCCGGCGGCACGGCGCTGATGCTGGCGCTCCGCCAGCGCATGGTCACGCCAACACACGTGATCTCGCTGCGCAACATCCGCGATTTGCGCGGCATAACCTATGATGACAAGGCCGGGCTTCGCATCGGCGCCTTGACGCTGCATGCCGAGGTTGCGCGGTCCCCATTGGTGCGCGCGCACTTTCCGATGCTGGCCGATATGGCTTCGCGTCTGGCCAATCCGCAGGTCCGCAATCAGGGAACCATCGGCGGCAACCTGAGCTACGCGGACCCGGCCACCGATCCGCCGAGCTGTCTCATGGCGCTGAATGCAGATGTGGTCCTGAGCAGCGCACGCGGCAATCGCATCTTGAAGGTCGAAGACTTCGTCGTCGATTACTACGTCACAGCGCTCGAACCCGATGAACTGGTTTCGGAAATCAGAATCCCGCCATCCGCCTTCAACGCCGGGTATCACGCCCGCTTTCTGCGTACCGCCGCAGAGCATCGGCCCCTGGTCAACCTGGCCGTCAGCCTGAACAAGCAAGGCGACGTCTGCGAGGATGTGCGAATGGTCGTCGGCGCCGCCACCGCGACGCCAACGCGCTTGCGCAAGGCCGAAGGCTTCCTCAAGGGCAAGACTGTCACGCAGCGCGTTGCAAACGACGCAGCCGAACTCGCGGCCACCGAGGTCGATCCGATTTCGGACATCCGCGGCAACGCCGACTTCCGCCGCGAGATGGTTCGGGTCGTTTGCCGCAGAACCCTCGATGGCCTGTTCGACCGCGCTGAACCGGCAGCAAAGAGTGTTGCATGAAGACAAAAACGATTGAGGTCGTCGTCAACGGGAAGCCCTGTCGGGCTGAAGTGCCTGCGCGACGCATGCTGTCCGACTTCCTGCGCGATGACCTTTACCTGACCGGCACCAAGCGCGGCTGCGAGACTGGCGTATGCGGGGCCTGCTCGGTGCTGGTCGATGGTGAGGTCGTCAAATCGTGTCTTTCGCTGGCCGTGCACGCGGATGGACATGAGATCACGACGGTCGAGGGCCTTGCCGTCGATGGCGTGCTGCACCCGGTTCAGGAAGCATTCGTGAATCACGGCGGCTTGCAGTGCGGCTATTGCACACCGGGTTTCATGATGGTCGCCGTGGCAATGTTGAACGACAACCCGAATCCGACGGAGGAGGAAATCCGTCATGGGTTGAACGGAAACCTGTGCCGATGCACCGGATATGTGGGCATCGTTGAGTCCATCCAGGCCGCTGCGGAGAAGATGCGTGGAAATTGAAAAGACAATGGTCGTCGCAGCACCGATCGACCGGGTTTGGAGCCTGTTGCTCGACCCGAAGATCATGGCCGGCTGCGTGCCCGGTGTTCAGTCGGTTGAGGTTTTGAGCGACACCGAGTATCTCGCCAATATCAAGGTCAAGATCTCGTTCATCTCCGCCAATTTCAAGATCAAGACCACGATTCTCGAAACCAGGCCGCCCCAGTATCTGCGCTGTGAGGGAACGGGGGAAGATTCCTCGGTCGCGAGTTCTGTAAAGCAGACCAGCGAGATGTTTCTGACATCGCAGCCGGACGGCACGACGGAATTGCGCGTCAGGGCCAAGGCCGACGTCTTCGGCCGTCTTGGCAGCTTCGGCCTTAGCGTGATGAAGACAAAAGCCGACCGCATGTGGGAGGAATTCGGCGCCAATCTCGCCGCCGTCCTGCGCAAGCCGGCCGAGGCTGGTCCCGTTGTCGCCGGCAAAGGCGCTGTTGGTGTTGGAGCTATCACCAACGCCGCGACGGCCAGCGGGTCCTCTACGAATTCAGCCGCACATGCGGCTCCCGCCGCCAGCACTCCCGCCTTCGGCACTGGAGCAAAATCAGGCAAGAGCAAATGGTGGAGCCGCCTGCTCGACCATCAACGGCAGGATATTGATGCCCTCCGCGACTTGCGGCTGCCGGGCGATATCTATGTCGAGGTTCATCGCGGCGACGACGTCATCAGGATCCTCTGGCCATCGAGCGCACCGGCTGAGGTTGCCGTCTGGCTGAAAGACATCCTTCGCGAGAGAGGATGACGCCTGGCAACAGCCTTCACATCGCTGCGAAGGCTGTTGTCGACGCTGATCTCGTTACTGTTGAAGCTGCTTCCCGAGTTCAACAATGTCGTTGTATTCGGTCTGAAGCCGCTTCAACGCCACCTCGGGGCTTTCGTAACGGGCAAACAGCCCGATGCCTTCGAGCTTGCTGACGACGGCAGGATCTTTCGCCGCAGTCTGGACGGCATCCACGAGGGTCTTGCGGACGGCGTCTGGCAGACCCTTCGGGGCGTAGAGGCCCATGATCAGGTTCAGTCCATTGGCCTTGATGCCCTTTTCGGCGAGCGTCGGGACCTCAGGCAATGGCGCGAGCCGTGCCGCGGCCGTCGTCACAAGTCCCTTCAGCTTCTTGTCGCGGAACATCGCAACACCGGTACTGTAAGGCACCATACCTACATCCACATGCTTGCCCAGGATCGCGACTGTCAGTTGCGCGCCACCCTGGAAAGGCACCGCTGTCATATCGAGTTTGAAGCTGTGGCGAAGCGCTTGCATGCTCAACGATGAAACCGTGCCGACGCCTGCGGAGGCGTACGTCAGTTTCCCGGGATTGGCCCGAACATAAGCGACCAGTTCGTCCAGCGTGTTCCACGGCGCATCCGCGCTGACCGCCAGAACGCTGACATCCGTTGCGTAATTACCCAGCAGCGTGAAGTTATCGAAGTCGAACGGGACCTTCGTTCCGGCGATGACGCGGGTGATGGTGAAAATGGAATTCACGCCCTGGCCGATCGTATAGCCATTCGGGTCTGCCACGGCGACGGCCTGCATGCCGACCGTACCGCTTGCGCCTGGCCGGTTGAGCAGAACCACAGGCTGCCCGAGCGCCGTCGCAAGGCCGCTTTCGATGATGCGCGCCGCAGTATCGACGGGACCGCCAGCCGTGGCAGGAACAATCATCTGGACAGAACGAGACGGAAATCGCTCCTGCGCCTGTGAATAGCTTACAAACGCGAGCGCAGAAAACAGACCGCAACCAGCCAAGAACGCAAAACGCCTCATCAACACTCTCCAGTCTCTGATAACACCGTTGAACCAACACCTCGGTACGAGGGTGTGATTATCATGCATCCACCGCAGGCGAGCATGCAAAAGTCGAAGCGAAATGGGCTTGAATCGCATTGCGCTTCAAATAGTGTCCGACGCTTCTCGGCGTGATCCCCTGAGTAACTGACCAGCCACACCATGCGTATCGTTGCGATCGAAGAGCATTTCAGTCTGCCGGTCATTCCGGGGCATACGGCCGCGACGCCACCCACCGCGAGCGTCGCCAACAATGAGAACATGCCTGCGGTCGTGCGAAATGTCGCACCGAAGATCGTCGATCTCGGCGAGGGTCGCCTCCGGGACATGGACCGGAATGGCATCACGGTTCAGGTGCTGTCGAAGGCTGGCAATCATATCGGTGCGAGCGCCGATATGTTCGAGGGCGCCGAAGCCATCGGCTTCGCCCGCAACTTCAATAACGAATTCGCGCGGAAGATTGCCGAGCATCCAGACCGTTTTGCTGCCTTCGCTCACCTGCCGACCAGCATTCCCGATGCCGCGGCCGATGAACTGGAGCGAACTGTCGTTGAATTCGGCTTCAAGGGCGCCCTGATCAGCGGCATGGTCCGCGGCACGTTTCTCGACGATCCGAAATTCGCACCGCTGCTCGCACGGGCAGAGAAGCTCGGTGTGCCGATCTACATCCATCCGGGGATGCCACCGGCCGAAGTCCGCAAGGCCTATTACGAAGGCTTCTCGCCGAAGATCAATTTCGGGCTGGCGACTTTCGCCTGGGGTTGGCATTACGAAACCGCATTGCACGTCATGCGGCTGGCCGTTGCCGGGGTCATGGACCGATACCCCAGGCTGAACTTCATCATCGGCCACATGGGCGAGGGTCTTCCAGCGATGCTCGCGCGCTGCGAGCACCAGTTCTCGACCGATCTTTCCTACCTGAGCAGGCCGCTTTCTAAGACCATTACCGATCAGGTCTACGTGACGTCTTCGGGCTTTTTCACCAACCCGCCGTTTACTGCAGCCCTCCAGACCTTCGGCATCGACCGCCTTCTTTTTTCGGTCGATTATCCTTATGCGAGCAACGAAGACGGACGACATTTCCTCGACAATCTGCCGATCACTGGAGCAGACCTTGAGAAATTCGCGCATGCAAATGCAGATCGATTGCTCAAGCTTGGAAATCAACTTGAGGCGGTGTGAGCCCTCGCTCCTCTTGTTCGTTCGGCATTTGAGGTCTTCATAGCTCCGCCGTATCCGGTGATCTTGAAGCGCCAGACATCATCAATCTCGATGAGTCTTTTCCCGAAGTTGGCAAAGCTCTGCGACACGCGCTCCCGTGAACGCGCCAACTTGTGGGATCCAACTCGTGGGATCCAACGCAGGGGATTGGACTCCGGCCGGGCCTTCCACGGCGCAAGCTGGGCCGCTTAGAGCGTTTTCGAGCGAAGTGGACACCGGTTCGCGTGAAGAAAACGCGTCAATGCAAAAACCTAGAGACTTTTCGCGATTCGAAGAAAAGCGAAAAGACTCTAGCGGCAAGAACGACGAGCCTACGCGAGGCGAACATTGGCCTCGCCGATATTTTTCGTCTTAAGGCTTTTGCTTCTCTTCGAGTTTCCCGGCGATCGGACGACGTTCCTCCGGCACGCGCTTGCGCAGCCAGTAGATACCAGTCTTAAGGCCGCCCGGGACGGGTGATCGAGACGGGCGTGACACCACCGCTTTGTACCACTGGGTGGCCGCCAGGCCCTTCGAAGCACAGGATTTGTATTTACAACGCGCTTGAACGCGGTTGGTAGCGAGGGAGGGACTCGAACCCCCGACACAAGGATTATGATTCCTCTGCTCTAGCCAGCTGAGCTACCCCGCCGCCATGTTCCGGGCAGGCGAAACACCCGGCCCGAAAGCGTGCCGGATATAAGGTTCAGGTCGAAAAGCTGTCAAGCAACGATGACGGAAAAACCGGCGCCGGGGGCGCAATTTCGCGTCCCTCCACATCTAGCGGGCGTCTGCGGGCGGCTTGATCACCGGCATCTCGCTGCCCGTGGCAGGCGCGGGCGTCCGGATATGCGGATCGACCCCGCGCGGCGGGCAGATCACGCTGTCGCTCCGCGCGAGTTGCTCGGCGGAATCGCCCTGTGCGGGGCGGCGGCCGTCGGTCTCGACAGTGTCGGCCTGCGACAGCCGGTCACGCTCGGTGCAGGCTCTGGGCTCGGGCTGCGCCGGACGCGCGGGCTCCGGCGTCTGCGCCCTTGCCTGGAGGGGGCCAAGAAGGCAGCCAAAGGCAAGCACAAGCGGGATGAGGCGCGATCGGTCCGGCATGCGTATGTCCCCTTTTCGCTGGGACAAGCGCACGCCCGGGCAATGGTTCCGGTTTCAGTCCTGCGAACCGGTCTCGTTAACCGGTCTTGCCGAACCGCATCATCGAGAAATGCCCGAGCGGCGGCATCGGCCGGCGTTCGATCACCCGCATGTTGGGGTTGCGGTCGACCCAGGCCTGCAGCCGCGCCCATTCGAATTCGGGCCGCCAGCCCAGCCGGCGCGCGATCGGGGCAAATTGCAGTTCGAAACTGCGCCGCAGGCCGCCCTCGGCGCTGATGTGGTTGACGAGAATGATCTCGCCGCCTGGCTTGAGCACGCGGGCGAATTCATCGAGCGCGGCATCGGGGTCGGGCACCGCGGTGATGACATATTGCGCCACCACCACGTCGAAACTCCGGTCGGGAAAGCCGAGATGCCCGACGTCCATCACCGACAGGGCCTCGACATTGTCGAGCTTCAGGTCGTGCTTGCGCGCCTGCGCCTTGCGCAGCATCGGTTCGGAGATGTCGATGCCGACCAGCCTGGTGTTGCGCGAATAATCCGGAAGCGAAATGCCGGTGCCAACACCGACTTCCAGGACGCGACCGCCGATCCGCTCGGCCGCCTCGATCGAGGCGCGGCGGCCTTTGTCGAACACGGCGCCAAAGACCAGATCATAGACCGGAGCCCAGCGCGCATAGGCTTTGGTGATCGTAGCAGCGTCGAGTTCCCCCATCGTCCCCTCTGTCCTGTCCCGGCGCTGGCTCAACTCGCGCGCGCGTGGAGCGGCTCTGCCTGCTGGACCGCTGACGCCGTCACCGACACGGTGCTCCGGATGAAGCCGCCACCAAGAACGCGCGCCTGCCCCTCTGGCGCATCGTAAAACGCGCAGGCCTGACCCGGCGCAACCCCGTCTTCGCCGTCGATCAATTCGACCACGACCTCGTCACCCTGCTTCATGAACCAGGCCGGCTGCGGCGGGCGGGTCGAGCGCACCTTCACGAACACCTCGCGGCGCCCGGCATCCAGCGTCTGATCGAGCGTGCCATCGCCGATCCAGTTCACCTCGCGCAGGGCGATGCGCCGGGTCCGCAACGCATCGCGCGGACCGACGATGACGCGCTGCGTCATCGGATCGAGCTTGACTACATACAGCGGATAGCCGGCGGCGACGCCGAGGCCCTTCCGCTGCCCAACCGTGAAATGGATGATGCCGTTGTGGCGGCCCAGCACCTTGCCGTCGAGATCGACGATATCGCCGGCATCGGCGGCGTTCGGCCTCAGCTTTTCGATGATGTCGGTATAGCGGCCCTGCGGCACGAAGCAGATGTCCTGGCTGTCGTCCTTGTCCGCGACCGACAGACCGAACCGGCGCGCCGCCTCGCGGGTCTGCGCCTTGGTCAGGTCGCCCAGCGGAAAGCGCAGCACGTCGAGCTGCTCGCGCGTGGTCGCAAACAGGAAATAGCTCTGGTCGCGCTCTTCCTCGCGCGCCCGATAGAGACCGCGACCGCCGCCCGGCAAGGCGCGGGACGAAATGTAATGCCCGGTCGCCATTACCTGGGCGCCGAGGTCCTTCGCCGTATCCAGCAGGTCGCGGAACTTGATCGACTGGTTGCAGGAGATGCACGGCACCGGCGTCTCGCCAGCGACATAGCTCTCGGCGAAGCGGTCGATCACCTCTTCCTTGAAGCGGCTCTCATAGTCGAGCACGTAATGCGGAATACCGAGGGTTGCGGCCACGCTGCGCGCGTCGTGGATATCGCGACCGGCACAGCACGCGCCCTTGCGGTGCGTCGCCGCGCCGTGATCGTAGAGCTGCAGCGTCACGCCGACCACGTCATAGCCCTCGGCCGCGAGCAGCGCCGCCGTCACGGACGAATCCACGCCGCCCGACATCGCAACCACGACGCGGGTGTCCTGCGGACGAGTGTCCAGACCGAGAGAATTGGGCATGAAGATCGCGGCTCCTGCCGCACTCCCTGATGTTCGGCTGTTCGCTGCCGCGCTGCCCGCTTGTACAGGCGGAGCGCGGGCGGAAGCAATCGCAGCACATATAGGAAGCCCGGTAGGAAATTCCTGCCCGGTGATGGCCGCGACTGCCGGTTTATTCCGGCCCGGCCGAAGCAACCTCATTGATTTTACGGTGTTTTTTCGAACGAACGGCTGGCGCAGCGCTTGCAAAGTGGGCTGCGACAGCCTGCGCGCTGTTGTTGGAATACCTCTGGAGTGGTCAGTGACCAGTGTCGCATTCGATATATTGCCCGCATCGCCGCGCGTCGAACGGCCGTCCCGGCCGTCCGGAATGCGGTCCGAGGGCGGTTTTGCCGCGATGGTGGACGACACCGGGGT
>JAEWHY010000580.1 GCA_023387555.1 Pseudomonadota bacterium | reverse complement strand
CGCCCCCCACCCCGGCTCGTTCGCGTACGCTCACTTCGCCGACCCTCCCCACAAGGGGGAGGGTAAGAAGCGTGAAGCGTCGAGATAAGTCACACCGGCTCGGTCACCGCGCGAAAGCGGACCAGCGCGTGATAGGTGCGCCCGTCCGGCTCGCGGCGGATATCGGCGAGCGCAAAGCGCAGGTTGACGAGCTGATGGCCATCCGGCGACAGCGGCGCATCGTCGAGCGCCTGCAACAGCGCGCCGGCGATCATGTGCGCTTCCTTGTGTCCGCCCTGCCGCGACCAGGCATGCAGCGTGAGCTGGTGCTCCTGCAGCGCCTCCTCGCCCGCCGAGAAATCGGCGACCCGCGCTTCGCCGAGCGTCACATACGGAAAAGCCGCCGCGGCCGGCGGCTCGTCGTAGACCTTCGGCCCGCCGAGCAGGCCGGTGAGCGCGGCATCGGCAAGCAATGCGTCGTGGATCGCCGCGCGCAGCGCGGCGGTTGATGTGGGCATGGGTGTCTCCGCTTTTCACCCTCCCCTGGAGGGGGAGGGTCGGTGAGCATCGAGCGGAAGCGAGCTGCGAACCGGGGTGGGGTGATGGACGACAGGTTCACCCCACCCCGCCGCTCGCTTTGCTCGCGGCGACCCTCCCCCTCCAGGGGAGGGTCGATCATCCCGTGATCTCTTCCGCCTCGATCGCGAGGAACCGCTTGCGGCCGTCGCGATCGCGAACCGACACGATGCGGAACACGCGCTCGCCATCACGCAGGCGATGCTTCGTCGTGATGTCTTCGGCAAAGCGAAGGCCGATCCGATGGGTGATGCGCGCGCCGAGCCGCTCGGCCTCGAACGCGTGCGCAGCCGAGACCGGCGTCACCTGCGCCCACAAGGTCGCGACCGCTTCGAAGCTACGCATCACGCCGCCCGCGCCATCGGCGCTTTCAACCGGCGCCTCCAATGTGAGGCGGCGGTTCAGGAGCCCCGGATTGCTCATAGCGACAGCACCCGGTACGGCGCGATGAGCGCGGAGACCGACGCCGGCATCGACGCCACCTCCCCGCTCGCCGCAATCACCCCGCGGTTCTCGTACCAATGCGCCACCAGCATCCGGATCGCCTGGCGCAGCGGCGCCGGCACATCGTCCGCCGCCTCACCATAGCCGGCGGTGATGTCGATCTCGATCCCGGCAATCACCCGGCCCGGCGCCCGCGGCGCACCCCGCGCGAAGGCGAGCACCGCCGGCGCCGACACCGTGTCGATGGCGAAGTCGTCCGTATCGAGAAGATGCGGGCCGCCATCGGCATCGAAGACGCGGATCGCGGTCACCGCGATCAGCGGCACCGGCAGGATCGGCAGCCGCCCGGCCGCGGGCCAGACGTCGCGCACCAGGCGCCAGGTCTGTTCGATCAGGGCGCGGCGGGTCTGCGCCTCGACCTGCACGCGCGCCGCGGCGATCAGCGCCGCGATCACATCGTCATCGTCGTGGTGGTCGACCCGCAGGAACAGCCTGGCGTCGGCAAGCGAAACCGGCTCGAGCGCCGGCGGCGTCAAGAGAATGGCGGACATGGATTTTGACCTGAATGGTGGGTTTACCTCTCCCCGCGCTGCGGGGAGAGGTCGGTCGCCGAAGCTCAGCGAAGGCGACCGGGTGAGGGGCCGGCGCTGAGGGAGCGACACACTCGCCCCTCACCCGGCTCGCATCTTACGATGCTGGCCACCCTCTCCCGTTTCACGGGGAGACGGAAAAGAAAGCTACATCCCGCCCGTCAGCATGATGGCGAGCGGCATGATCGCGAACATCGCGAACGAGGTCAGCACCAGCGTGGAGGCGGATTCCGTTTCATAGGCGCCGTAACGCGGCGCCAGCAGCACGGCCACGGCCGAACTCGGAATCGCGCACATCAGGATCAGTTCGCGCGACAGCGGATCGCCCACACCTAACAGCGCGACCAGGAGCACCGCGAACAGCGGTTGCGCGATCATCTTCGTGACTACGTTCGAGATGATCTCGCGACTGACCGTGACCTTGTAGGCGGCGATGATCAGGCCGGCCGCGAACAGCGACACGCCCGATGTCGCCGAGCCGATCAGGGACAGCATGTTGTCGATCACCTCGGGGACGCGTATCCCGGTCGCGACCACGACGAGCGCCGCAATCGGCGCCCAGACCACCGGCTTGAGAAAGCCGCTCTTGAGCGCCGCGAAAACCTCCACGTTGAGCGGCACCGTCTCGCCCTCCGCCCTCAGCTTGCGCAGCGCATGCATTTCCAGCAGCAACACCGTCATCGGCGCGATCGTCAGATTGGCGATGACCGTCGCCATGGTCACCGACAGCACGCCGGACTCGCCGAACAGCCCGTCAAATATCGGGATGCCCATGAACGCCACGGACGGAAAGCTCAGAAGGCAGGCCTGCAGCGCCGCTTCGCCGAGCGGGCGGCGCAGCCCATACACGCTGACCAGCACCACCACCGCATAGAAGGCGACCAGCGCCAGGGTGATGGCAATCAGGAACGTGGTCTCGCCCTGTGGCGGATGGGCTCCGGCCTTGACGATGCCGACGAACATGATGGCCGGCAGCGCGAAATCCAGCACCAGTTCGTTGATGCCCTTGACCTGGTCGGCGTCGAATTTCCTGGAGCGACCCGCTGCGTAACCAAGCGCGATGACAAACAGGACCGGCAAGAGGATGGAGAACGAGCTGGCAAGCATGCAGGGAGAATCGGCTCCGGGGGCGGGAGAAAGCACCGTCGCATCGCCGCGTCATCCTGCCAAGAGCCGATGATGGCGCTTCATCAAAGGATCTGGTCGCGCGATGTTGACAGCGCCGCCTAAGATCGCTCCAAGATCGCCGGCCATGGCCCGCCGCATCGTTTCAGTCCCGCTTCTTCCGCTCTGTGTCGCGCTGCTCTGTGTCGCGCTGCTCGATGCCGCGCCGGCCACGGCGCTGGTCGGCGGTGCGCGCGCGGTGCAGGGTCCGCATGCCGCGGTGATGATCGTGGGCTCGCGCGGCAATTCCTGTACCGGCATTGCAGTCGCCCGCGATCTCGTGCTCACCGCCGCGCATTGCGTGCCGCAGGGCGCCGACTACAAGCTGGTCGCGTTCGATGCGCAGCGCCAGCCGCTGCTGCGCGATATCGAGCGCGTCGCGCGTCACCCGCAGTTCAGCCAGAAGACCTTCGACGCCCATCGCGCCACCGCCGACGTGGCGCTGGTCAAGGTCGCCAACGCCACACCCGGCCTGCCCGCTTCGGTTCATGGCGAGCGGCTGAGGATCGCGCCGGGCGACCGGCTCACCGTGCTCGGCTACGGCCTCACCCGCATGGGCGACGGCAAGAGCGGCGGAACCTTGCGCAGCGCCACGCTGACCGTCACCGGCCAGCCCGGCAATCTCCAGATCCGCCTGATGGACGATGCGACCCGCAACCAGCGACCGGGCCTCGGCGCCTGTACCGGCGATTCCGGCGCGCCGGTGTTTCGCGAGATCGGCGGCCGCATGATGGTGGTCGGCGTCGTCAGCTGGTCGACCGCGGCCGGCAACGAAGCCGGCTGCGGCGGACTGACCGGCGTCACGCCGCTGTCGCTCTATTATCCCTGGATCGCGGAAACCGCGCGCAAGCTCGGCAGCCCGCTCGCGCCATAGCAGCCGTCATTCCGGGACAGCGAACCGTCGCGCCTCGCCATCGAGTCGCGACTCGCCATTGACAAGTCACACGCCTTTGCGAACCTGCGTCCCCGTTCGCGAGCAGAGGCGGCATCATGTTCCCGGTCCCCACGCACTTCTTTCTCACCCACGGCGTCGGCGTGCATCGCGACCGGCTCACCGCCTTCGAACTCGCGCTCCGCGAGGCCGACATCGAGCAGCAGAATCTCGTCTCCGTGTCCTCGATCCTGCCGCCCGAATGCGTCGAGATCACGCGCGAGGCAGGCGTCGCCACGCTGCGGCCCGGCGAAATCACTTTCTGCGTCATGGCGCGAACCGAGACCGACGAGCCCGGCCGCCGCATCCATTCCTCGATCGGGCTCGCGCGTCCGACCGACCCGAAGATGTACGGCTATGTCTCCGAGCATCACGGCTACGGCATGACCGGTCCGCAGAGCGGCGAATACGCCGAGGACCTCGCGGCGTCGATGCTCGCCTCGACGCTCGGCATCGAATTCGATCCCGATGCCGCCTGGGATGAGCGAAAGAGGGTCTATCAGACCAGCAGTCTGATCTTCGGCTCGAAGTCCATGACGGCCGCCGCCATCGGCGACGACGCCGGCCGCTGGACCTGCGCGATCGCCGCCGCGGTGTTCCGC
>JAEWHY010000564.1 GCA_023387555.1 Pseudomonadota bacterium | reverse complement strand
CCTTCTGCACGTCGTCGGCATCCGCCACCGCGCCGCGGTTGAAGCGCGCGGTGAAATGGCGCGGCGTGCGTTTGACCTCGCCGAAATCGAGCGGCCGCCCCTCGGCCTTCCACTTCGGCAGGCCGCCGTCGAGGATGTAGACATCGCGGACCCCGAAGGTCCGGAACGTCCACCACACCCGTGGTGCAGAAAACAGCCCGCCGCCGTCATAGACCACGATGGTGAGACCGTCGCCGATCCCCATCGTTCGCATCGCCGAGGAGAAGGCCTCCGGCGACGGCAGCATATGCGGCAGATCCGATGAATGGTCGGAGATTGCCTCGATGTCGAAGAACACCGCGCCCGGGATGTGTCCTGCGAGATACTCCTCGCGCGGGTTGCGCTTCATCGTGGGCAGATAATAGGAGCCATCCACCACCACGATATCGGGGGCATCGAGATGATCCTGCAGCCACTGCGTGGTCACCAGCGAGCGGCTTGCGGGCGTTGCTTCGGTCATGGTCTCGCTCACACAGTCTCGCTCACACAAAGGGCGGCTTGATGTCGGTCTTGCGGGTCAGCCAATCGGGGACCGGAAGATTTTTCGAACGCAGGAAATCCGGATTGAACAGCTTGGACTGATAGCGCGTGCCGTAGTCGCAGAGGACGGTGACGATGGTCTTGCCGGGGCCGAGATCCTTCGCCAGCCGCATCGCGCCCGCGATGTTGATGCCGGACGAGCCGCCGAGGCAAAGCCCTTCGTGCTCGAGCACATCGAAGATCAACGGCACGGCTTCCTCGTCCGGGATCAGATAGGAATGATCGACCTTGATGTCCTCGATGATCGGGGTGATGCGGGCAAGCCCGATCCCCTCGGTGATCGAGCCGCCTTCGGTCACGGTCGGCTTGCCGTCCTTGAAAAGGTGATACATCGCGGCGCCACGCGGATCGGCGCAGCCGATGGCGATGCCGGGCTTCTGCTCGCGCAGGTAGGTCGAGACCCCGGCCAGCGTGCCGCCGGTGCCCACCGAGCAGATGAAGCCGTCGACCTGGCCTGCGGTATCGCGCCAGATTTCCGGACCGGTCGAGACGTAATGCGCTCTGCGGTTATCGAGATTGTTCCATTGATCGGCGAACAGCACGCCGTTCTTCTCGGTCTTGCGCAATTCCTCGGCCAGCCTGCGTCCGACATGCTGATAATTGTTCGGATTGGCATAGGGCAGCGCCGGCACCTCGACCAGTTCGGCGCCGCACAGCCGCAGCATGTCCTTCTTTTCCTGGCTCTGCGTCTCCGGGATCACGATCAGCGTGCGGTAGCCGCGTGCATTGGCGACCAGAGCAAGCCCGATGCCGGTGTTGCCGGCGGTGCTTTCCACCACGAGCCCGCCCGGCTTCAACTCGCCGCGCTTCTCGGCCTCCAGAATCATCTGGCGTCCTGCGCGATCCTTGACCGACTGGCCGGGATTCATGAACTCGGCCTTGCCGAGAATCGTGCAGCCGGTCACCGCCGAGGCATGCTTGAGCTTGATCAGGGGCGTGTTGCCGATGGCTTCGACCACGCCGTCTTTGATGTCCATGTTCAGAGTCCGGCAATACGGCGCGCGACCAGCAAAAGTGAGGACCGGCTTTGCGTCCGGACGCGCGCCAAAGGGGATTTTCAGAGCGACCCTATCGAGGTGGCCCGGATGTCACAAGCCGCGAGGGGCAGGGTTGGCCTGCATCGCGAGCATGGAGGAGATGGTTTATCCGTTTTCCTAGCCGCCGCGGGTAAAAACCATCTGTCTGACGTCGATGTTGCGGGACAAAAATCCGGCCTCGCAATAGGCGAGGTAGTATTCCCACAACCTGCGGAAGCGTTCGTCGAAACCGAGCGGGGTGATCTGGGGCCAGGCGTCACGGAATCGCTCCCGCCATACCGCCAGCGTGCGCGCATAATCTTCGCCGAAGATTCGTTCGGTGCGGAATGGCACGCCGAAACGTTCGCCGAGCGATTTCAGCGTCGACGGCGTCGGCAGCATGCCGCCCGGAAACACGTAGCGGCGGATGAAGTCGATCTCGCGCTTGTAATTGTCGAAGAAGCGCTCCTGGATCGTGATGGTCTGGATGCCGGCAGCGCCGCCGGGCTTGAGCCGGTCGCGCAGCTGCTGGAAATAGGCCGGCCAGAATTGCTCGCCGACCGCCTCCAGCATCTCGATGGAGGCGATCCGGTCGTAACGGCCGCGCTCGTCGCGATAGTCCTGCAGCCGGATGTCGACCTTGTCGGCGAGACCCGCTTCGAACACCCGGCGGCGCGCGAAGTCATGCTGCTCGCGGCTGATGGTCAGGCCGACGACCCGTGCGTCATAGGTCTTGGCGGCGAATTCGGCGAAGCCGCCCCAGCCACAGCCGATCTCGAGCACGCTCTGCGCGGGCTTTAGGTCGATCGACTGGGCGAGGCTTTGATACTTGCGCAACTGCGCGGCGGTCAGGTCGTTGCCGCCGGCATCGAACAGCGCCGACGAATAGGTCATGGTCGGATCGAGCCAGGCGGAATAGAACGCGTTGCCCAGATCGTAATGGGCGTGAATGTTCTTGCGCGCCTGCCGGCGGGTGTTGCGATTGAGCCAGTGGCGCAGCACCTGAAACCAGCGCACGATGGTGTTGCCGCCCAGAACCCGCTCCATCATCTCGCGGTTGATGCAGAACAGATAAAGGAAGGCGGTGAGATCCGGGGTCTCCCATTCGCCGCGCAGATAGGATTCGGCCACGCCGATATCGCCGGAGCGCATGGTGCGCCACGCGAAGCGATAGTCCTTGACGATCATGCGCGCGGAGGGCCCGGGCTGGGGGCCGCGAAACAGCAAGGTGCGCTTGTCCGGCAGGCAGACTTCCAGCGTGCCGCAGCGAATGTGTTCTGCGAGTGCGAAGGCGAGCCTCGCGGCTCCCGGCAGCCCCGACAGCGCGGCCTTTCGCGTGTCCCAGGTTACGAGGATCGTCTCAGACATCGTTTCATTCCCGCCCTATTCCGAATTCTCGGCGACCGGGCGGCCCCGAACGGTGTCGGACGGATCGGATACGTGCTGCGGATGGGGAATAATCCGAACCCCCTTCAGCCAAAGCCGCGCAGCCTCGTAGTAGATGCCCCCAACAACCTTCAGCGTCACCAACGGCAACGCCAAGAATGCCGCAATGAGGTGGGGGCTCGTCAAGGGCTCACAGCGACCGTGAAATGTCGCAGCCAGCACCGGGCCCTCGGCATCTGTTTCCAGAATGCGCAGCTTGGCGGTCTCGCCGGGCGTTGTCAGCCGGAAATGGTAGCGCATCCGCATGTCGATGAAGGGCGAGACGTAAAAGCGCTTGTCACAGGTTTGCCTGACCCCGCCGGCGTCCTGCTCGCCCGCACGGACCGGGCAGACATAGCTGTGCTGTTCGCCGAAGGTGTTGCGCACCTCGTAGATCAGGAGCGCGAGCCGGCCGTGACGGTCGTGGCAATAATAGACCGACAGCGGATTGAACGCGTAGCCGAGCAGCCGCGGATAGCACAGCAGCTGGATGCGCCCGCCGGAGAGGTCGACACCGGCATTCGCGGCGACGCTTCGGACATGGGCGGCGAGCGAGCAGACGTCGCGCGGGCCGTGATCACGCTCGTGAAAACTGTACAATCCGCGCCGGTTCACCCCGAACAGGCGCGACTGCCGGTCCGCCTCGTCGAGGCGGTCGAGATCGATCAGGAGGTTGAGGACGCGGTAGACGAAGCGATGGCCGATCGGCTTGAGCCGCGCGTGCATCACCGAACCGCGGTACAGGACCGCGGCCGGTGCGGGCCGATCGGCGGGCCGGGTCACTCTGCAGCCTCCGCATACACCGTGTCGGGCGTGCGCCAGGGAATGCTGCCGCCGAGCGCCTGCGCCGCGGCAAGCCCGGAACGCAGCCCGTCCTCGTGAAACCCGTAACCGCTCCAGGCGCCGCAAAACCAGGTGCGGTTGAGGCCCTGAATGAGACCAAGGCGGCCCTGGGCGGCAAAGGCCGCCATGTCGAACTGCGGATGATCGCAGGTGAAGCGCGCGAAGGTCAGCGCGGCATCCGGCTCGAAGGGCGGATTGAGGCTGACGAAAAGCGGCCTGTCGCTATCAATATGCTGCAGCGCATTCATCCAGTAGGTGACCGCGACGTCGCCGCCGTCCTCGCCCCGCCCGTTGCCGCGCAGGAAGTTCCAGGCGGCCCAGGCGCGGCGGCGTTTCGGCATCAGCTTTGGATCGCGATGCAGATAGACCGCGTTCGGCCGATAGCGGATCGCGCCGAGGATGGCGCGCTCGTCGGCACTGGGATCGCGCAGCATGGCGAGCGCCTGGTCGGTATGGGCCGCGATAATGACCTGATCGTAGCGCTCGCTGCCGCCGAGGCTGTCGGTCACGACCACGCCGGCGCGCGTGCGGTCGATGCCGGTCACCGCGGCGCCGAGCCGGATGCGGTCGCGGAACGGGCGGGTGAGGGCTTGGACATAGCGTGCGCTGCCGCCGCGCACGGTGCGCCAGACCGGCCGCTGCTGGTGCAGCAGGCGATGATTGTCGAAGAAGGCGACGAAATTCTCGGCCGGAAAGTCCAGCATGCGGTCGACCGGCGTCGACCAGATCGCGGCGCCCATCGGCAGCAGATAGTCGCGGATCAGGCGGCGCGAGAAGCCGCGGCTGTCGACATAGTCTCCGAGCGTCAGGCCGCGCAGCTGGCCGGCCGCGCGATCAGCGACGCATTGCCGGTTGAAGCGCAGCATGTCGCGCAGCATCAGCCAGAATGGGATCGAGACGACGTTCGTGCGCTGTGCGAATACACCGTTCAGGGTCTCGATGGCCCCCTGGCCGCCGCCCATCCATTCCAGTCGTCCGCCATTGGCCGACACCGAGAAGCTCATTCCGGTGGGCAGGGTCTCGACGCGCAGATGTTCGAACAGGGCGGTCAGGCCCGGATAGTTCAACTCATTGTAGACGATGAAGCCGGTATCAACCGCGATGCGGGCTCCGTCATAGTCGATCTCCACCGTGTGGCTGTGACCGCCGGGCCGCATTTCGCGCTCGTAGACCACGATCTGATGCCGGTGTGACAGCGCGTAGGCCGCCGTACTTCCCGCAATCCCAGTCCCCACCACCGCAATTCGCATCCGACAGCCTCGTTCCCGCTGATTTGCGTCCAGCTACGAGCCGGATCGCGTCCGGTTTCAGGATCGGGAAAAGTTGCGGAAAACGCCGTGCCGCCGCGAAACGATGTCGAAACCATCCGCGTGCATGTCGGGTGCTGTGGAGGGGTCTTTATCCATTCTTTGGGGCTGCCGCGATATGGGAGGGCCTTAAGCGGCGCAAGCGCCTCAAGCGGTCGCCCGTTCAGGCGGTGACAGAACGATGAACCTCGACGTCAACACCCTGTTCCTCGTCACAATCTATGTCGAGGCGATGCTCGGGCTGTTGCTGCTGTTCGCCTGGGTGCAGAACTCGGCGATCACCGCGGTTGCGTGGTGGGGCTCATCCCACCTGTTGCGGGCCGCGTCAGTGGTGCTGTTCGGCCTTTACGGTCAGGCCCCCGACTGGATTTCGATCGATCTGTCTAACGCGGTTCTGTTCACCGCATTCGCCGGCACCTGGATCGGAGCGCGCGTGTTCGACGGCCGGTCGCCGAGCTATATCGGGCTGTTCGGCGGCGCCGTGCTGTGGCTTGTGGTCTGCCGGATTCCGCTGATCGCGCATTCGATGGAAGCGCGGATCCTGATCTCGTCATTCATCATCACGGGCTACACTTGGGCGGCGGCCTATGAATTCTGGCGCGGCCGCAGCGAACCGCTGGTCTCGCGCTGGCCTGCCATCTTCATGCTGTTTGCCCACGGCTCGCTGTTCCTGCTGCGCACACCGCTCGCCGCGGTGCTGCCATGGATGCCGGATTCGCAGATCTTCGAAAGCGTATGGCTGACGGTCCTGAGCTTCGAGGCGCTGCTGTTCACCATCGCCATCGCCTTCATCCTCCTTGCCATGGCCAAGGAGCGGACCGAGTTCCTGCACAAGACGGCCTCGCTGGTCGATCCCCTGACCGGCATTCCCAATCGGCGCGCGTTCCTGGAGGGGGCTGCGGCGATGGCGCAGCGGACCGAAGGCGACCGGCAGCCGGCGGCGGTGCTGCTGATCGATCTCGACCATTTCAAGTCGATCAACGACTCGTTCGGCCATGCTGTCGGCGATCGGGTGCTCCAGGTCTTTGCCGAGACCGCGTATCCCCATATCGGCCCCGACGATCTGCTTGGCCGGCTGGGAGGCGAAGAATTTGCGATTGCGCTTTTCGGGACGGATTGCAACCGCGCCATGGAAATCGCCGAGACGGTCCGGGCTTCTTTCGCTGAGACCGCAGCCGAGGTCGACGGCCATCCGGTCGCGGCGACCTGCAGCATCGGCGTTGCGGTCACCGACGGTGCGCCGCTGGACGTCTCCGAACTGCTCGGACAGGCGGACCAGGCGCTCTATTCGGCCAAGGAGCGCGGCCGAAACCGGTGCGAACTCGCGACCAAAGAGTTTGTCCTGCATCTCGACGCATCGACCCCATCGCTGCGCATCCACAACATGCATGCCAACTCCGCCGCCTGACGCGCGATAGCCGTCGCAGGTCGCGGGATTCGGATTGCCTTTGCCAGGACGGCGGACCATCATCCCGCAAAACAACATGGGAGGATGACATGATCACCAAAGCCGGATCGGCCGTGGTCGTGCTTGCGGCACTCGCGCTGAGCAGCGTCACGGCGCATGCCCAGACCTACGGCTTTGCCACGTTGCCGCCCGGAACGCTGAACCACACCACCTCGTCTGCGGTCGCCAAGGTGTTGAAGGATAAAGCCGGCATGAACATGCTGGTGCAGCCCACCGCCGGCGATCAGGTCATCGTGCCCATGGTGGCGCGCGGCGAGGCCGAGGTCGGCATCGCCAATGCCATGGAGGTCCATGACGGCCTCGCCAAGGGCAATAAGGATCTGCGGATTATCGCTGCGGTGCATCCGCTGCGCGTCGGCTTCTTCGTGCGCAAGGATTCGCCGATCAAGACCGTCGACGACCTCAAGGGCAAGCGCGTGCCGTATGGTTTTTCGGCGATGCGGGCGCTTGAGCCGACGGTCCGTGCGATCCTCGCCACCGCCAGTCTCACCGAAAAGGACATCAAGCCGGTGATGGTCCCCAACGTGGTTCGCAGCGCCGACGACTTTGCGTCCGGTGCGGCGGACGCCTTCTATTTCGCGTTCGGCGCGCCGAAGGTGCGGGAGGTCGACGTGACCGCGGGCGGCATCCGCGTGGTCGAGATCGACGAGAAAGGCATGGACGCCGCGCGCAAGATCGAGCGCTGGGGCTATCTCACCGATGTGAAACCCGGTCCGGTGTTCGTCGGCGTCGACAAGCCGATGAAGGTCTACAGCTTCGACAATCTGTTCTTCACCAGCGCCAAGACCAGCGACGAGTTTGTCCGCACGTTTCTGGATACGCTGTTCAAGAACCGCGACGATCTGATCGCCGTACAGCCGGCGCTGCGCGAGTTCACGCCGCAATTCGCCTACAAGCAATATGAGGTCCCGTACCATCCGGGTGCGATCAAATACTACAAGGACAACAACATCCAGCCTCAGGCCGTCCAGTGACGATGGCCGACGAGGGGATGGACGCGGCGCAACAGCCGGCCGCGTCCCGCGCCGCCTCGCTCGCAACCGACATCCTTCAGGGCCTGTTGATCCTGTGCGTCGTCGGCTGGGTGCTCGATGTGCCGCGGCGTTTTTTCGGCGCGGCCTTCTACACCGAGCAGCTGCTGGCGGTATGTCTCGGCCTTGCGCTCGCGCTCGCCTATATCGGCGCGAGGGGCGGCCCGCGCTGGCATGACTGGCTCAATGCCGCAGCCTCGATCGCGATCTGCCTTTACATTGCCGTACGATACGAGCCGCTGACCTATGAACTCGCGATGCTGCCGCTCGAAGGCATCGTGGGCAGCCTGATCCTCATCTGTCTGGTGCTTGAGGCGACGCGCCGCACCTCGGGCGGTGTGCTGGTCATCATCATTCTCGCGCTCGTCGCCTATGTGTTCATCGGTCCGAACCTGCCGGGCGATTTCCAGACCCGCTATGTTAGCCCGCAGCGGCTCGCGGTCTATCTCGGGCTCGATACCAACGGCATGATCGGCAACATTCTCGGCGTCGCCGTGCTGATCGTCGTGCCGTTCACGCTGATGGGGCAGGTGCTCGGGCGCACCGGCGGCGCCAATTACTTTGCCGATCTCGCCATGTCGGGGATGGGCCAATTTCGGGGCGGCGCCGCCAAGATCGCGGTCGGCGGCTCGGCGCTGTTCGGGATGATTTCCGGCGCTGCCGTCAGCAACGTCGTTGCGGTCGGCATCGTGACCATCCCGCTGATGGTGCGATCGGGATTCACCCGCGCCCGCGCAGCAGCCATCGAGGCGGTCGGCTCGACCGGCGGGCAATTGATGCCGCCGGTGATGGGCGCCGCCGCCTTCATCATGGCGGAGTTCCTGCAGGTCTCCTACGGCGCGGTGGTGGTGGCCGCGGTGATCCCGGCGCTGCTCTATTACGCGGCGCTGTTCATCCATGTCGATCTGGAAGCGGCCAAGCACCGCATCGGCGCGGCACAGGTCGAGGAGGAGGTGCCGGGCTTCTTCGAAATCGTACGATCCGGTTGGCACTTTCCGATCCCGATTGCCTTCCTGATCTCGACGCTGGTGTGGCCCGAGATCTTCCAGATTCCGATCGAACGCGCCGCCATCTATGCCACCGGCATGCTGATCGTTCTGTGCCTGTTGTTCGGCTATCGCGGCAGGAAGGTCACTCTGATGGAGATGGCGCGAGCGATACTCGATACCGGCCGCGCCGCGCTCGACATCGTGCTGATCGGCGCCGCGGCCGGCATGGTGGTCGGCGCGCTGAATGTTTCGGGGATTGCTTTCGGACTGACGCTGCAACTGATCGCGATCAGCGGCGATAACCTGTTCATCCTGCTGGTGCTGACCGCGGTCATCAGCATTATCCTCGGCATGGGCATGCCGACCGTGAGCGTCTACGTGCTGACCGCGACGCTACTCGCACCATCGCTGATCAAGCTCGGCGTGACGCCGATGGCCGCCCATATGTACGTGATGTATTTCGGCATGCTGTCGATGATCACGCCGCCGGTGGCGATCGCGGCCTATGCGGCGGCGAATATCGCGCGGGAGTCGGGCTGGACCACAGGGTGGGTCGCGGTGATGGTGGGCTGGAGCACCTTCTTCATCCCGTTCCTGTTCGTGCTCGAACCGGCCTTGCTGATGGATGCGCCGTGGCATCTCATCGTCTGGCATCTGGCGCGCAACCTGCTCGGCATCTTC
Organism: Pseudomonadota bacterium; assembly: GCA_023387555.1. Taxonomy (GTDB): domain Bacteria; phylum Pseudomonadota; class Alphaproteobacteria; order Rhizobiales; family Xanthobacteraceae; genus Pseudorhodoplanes. The sequence continues at coordinate 2,693 of JAEWHY010000564.1, read as the reverse complement.
ATGGGCACCGCGGCGATCGTCGGATATGGCTTTATTCCGCTCTCTGTGCCGATGCGGATCGGGTTCGGCGCCGCGGCGCTGGCGATCCTGATGCCGCCCAACGCATTTCCGGGTGCCGCCATCCTCGACTGGATCGGACTCGCGGCCTCGGTCGCGATGCTCGGCTTGAACTATATGCGCAGTCGCACTGTGCGGTCGGAGGCGATCTCGGCCTGAGCGAATGCGTTGACAGCGCGGGGAAGCGACATGCAATATAATGCATGTCGTCTGGGAGGACGCGCCAGTGAATTCGACAATGTCAAAATCGTCGGTCATGCCAAAACCGGCGGCCGAAGCCGGTAAACCGGTATTCCGTCCTATCAGCTTTGCCGAACCGAAGGTCGTCCGCGAGGATCGTGCAGACGGGTCGATCGTCCTGCGCGCCGCGCAGCCGCTCGCGCCCTGTGAGGCCAATCTCGCGTTGCTGTTCCGCCGCGCCGCCGAACGGCAACCAGACCGGTTGCTGATGGCAGAGCGCGACGCCTCTGGCGCGTGGGCCGGGGTGACCTATGCTCAGGCGCGCCAGAAGGTGGATGCGGTGGCCCAGGCGCTGATCGACCGCGGCCTCTCGGCCGATCGTCCGGTCATGGTGCTGTCGGGCAATGCTGTCGAGCACGGGCTGCTCACGCTGGCCTGCTACACCGCCGGAATTCCCGTTTCCCCGATCTCGGTCGCCTATTCGCTGCAGAGCCAGGACCACGCCAAGCTCAAATACATCAACGAGCTTCTCACTCCGGGACTGGTCTATGTGGCCGACACCGCGCCATTCGCGCGGGCGCTGGCGCATATCACCGCGCCAATCGTTGCGGGCAGGAACGGCGCCAATCTGCCGAACGTCACGCTGTTCTCTGAACTGGAGCAGACTGTAGCGGGACCCGCGGTCGATCAAGCGGTGGCCGCGATCCGTCCTGAAACCATCGCAAAATTCCTGTTCACGTCCGGCTCCACCAGCCTGCCCAAGGGCGTCATCAACACCCACGGCATGCTGACCGCGAACCAGCAGCAATCGGTTCAATGCTGGCCGTTCATCGAAGATGAGCCGATGGTGCTGATCGACTGGCTGCCCTGGAACCACACCTTCGGCAGCAATTACAATTTCAACCTGATCCTGCAGCAGGCCGGCACCCTCTACATCGATGCCGGCAAGCCGGTGCCGGCGCTGGTGGCGCAGACCGTGCAGAACCTGCGCGAGATCGCACCAACGGTGTATTTCAACGTGCCGGCAGGCTATGGCGCGCTGCTTCCGTTCCTGGAAAAGGACGAGGCGCTGGCGCGGCATTTCTTCTCGCGGGTGCGGCTGCTGTTCTACGCCGGCGCGTCATTGCCGCAGGACATGTGGGATCGGCTGGAAGCGCTGGCGATCCGCATCACCGGGCACCGCGTGCCCATGACCTCGGCCTGGGGGACGACGGAGACATCGCCGCTGGCGACATCGGCTCACGTCCTCCTCGAACGCGCGGGCAATGTCGGCGTCCCGGTGCCCGGTGTCGACGTCAAGCTCGTGCCGGTCGGCAACAAGCTCGAGATCCGGGTGCGCGGTCCGAACATCACGCCGGGCTATTGGCGCAGGCCCGATCTCACCGCCGCGATGTTCGACGAGGAGGGCTATTATCTTCCGGGTGACGCGGTGCGCTTTGCCGATCCCGACGATCCGAACCAGGGGCTGATCTTCGACGGACGCACCGCTGAGGACTTCAAGCTGATCAACGGCACCTGGGTTGCGGTCGGCGCGCTGCGCGTCGGCGCACTCGCGGCGGCATCGCCGGTGCTGCAGGACGCGATCGTGTGCGGGGAGGGGCGCGATCAGGTCGGTCTGATCGCATGGCTCAATGCGGCGGGCTGCAAGGAAATCACCGGCGAGGAGGGGGATCTTCCCTTCTATGCGTCGCATCAGCGGGTGCACACGCATCTGCGAAATGCATTCGCGCGCTGGAACAAGGTCAACACCGGCGCGACGATGCGGATCGCGCGTGTGCTGCTGCTGCCCGATCTGCCTTCGATCGATCGCAACGAGATCACCGACAAGGGCTACATCAACCAGCGTGTCGCGCTGGAATGCCGGAAGGCCGAAGGCGACCGTCTGTTCGATAGCCGTCCGCACCCTGACGTTGTCGTCATCGATTGATTTTGACGCTGTGAAAAGCGTTGGCCGCGTGCGGAATTGCCGTCGCGCGCGCGGTGTTTTATCAATCGAACAACAACAACTCAGGGAGGATGACGATGCCAAACTGGCGTGCGCTCGGGCTTGCAGCTGCTCTTCTTGTCATGGCTACACCGCTCGCCGCATCGGCGCAGGATTATCCGGCGCGTTCGGTGAAGATCGTCGTGCCGTTTGGAGCCGGCGGCCCGGCCGATGTTTATGCGCGCGTTCTCGCGCAGCATCTCGGTGAAGCCCTGAAGCAGCCGTTCGTGGTCGAGAACCGTCCCGGTGCCGGTTCGATCATCGGCACCGATGCCGTGGCGAAGTCAGATCCCGACGGATACACGCTGCTGCTGATGTCGAACACCCACACCGTGAACGAGACGCTGACGCCGAACAAGCCGTTCAAGCTGATGGACGATTTCGTCGCGATTGCGCCGATCAACTACTCGGATCTCTTGATGGTGATCCATCCCGCGGTGCCGGCCAATAACCTCAAGGAATTTCTCGAACT
>JAEWHY010000541.1 GCA_023387555.1 Pseudomonadota bacterium | reverse complement strand
ACCTCGACGAATTGCAGGACATCGTCGCCCGTGTTCTCGATGTAATGCCCGAGACTCTTCCGGATTACGCCGACGTCGCCCGCGCGGAAGTCATTGGTCGTCGCCTTCGGACCGGTGTTGAACACTGTCATCCGGCCCTGTCCGCGCAGGTAGTATTGCCATTCGTCGGCGTTGGGATGCCAGTGCAGCTCGCGCATGCCGCCCGGCTCAATGGTGACGAGCGCGGCCGCCACGGTCTTGGAAATCGTGAAATTGCTGCTGTCGGCGATCTGAATGCGGCCACCGCTGTTTTCCAGCACGGGCTTTGAGCGCGACAGCCGGAACACGACCGGCTCGGTCGCGGGTTGAACGCGGGCTGCGATCTTGTCGGCGTCCAGGTCCCCCGGCTCCGTCCCCTGGAAAATCCAGAGATTGTTGAGCGGAATCTTGCTGAAAACCTCCTGCGGCACACCGAAATTCTTCGCCAGCACCTCGGGCGGCGTGTGGGCGATCCAGTCGGTGAGCAGCAGCGTGTTGCTCTCGGATTGCTTGCCGTTGTCGAAGGCAAGAATGAATTCGGCGCCATCGGGACCGAGACCCTGCAACGAATGCGGCAGGCCCGCCGGGAAAAACCAGAGGTCACCCTCCTCGACGTCCTCGACGCTGGGCCGTCCAAACACATCGAGCGTGGTGATGCGACACTTGCCGCGGGTCATCAGCGCCCATTCGGCGGTCTGATGCCAATGCAGTTCCCTGATGCCGCCGGGCGCCAGATGCATGTTGACACCGGCGATCTCGTCGGAGATCGCGAAGTCTTCCGATGTCAGCTCGCGCGCCCACCCGCCATTCTGGACGCGCTTCGGAGAGATGCTGAAGGACGACCAGAAAAACGGCTGCGTGCTGATGTCGGTCGCAGGGGCATTCGCCTGCGAGGGAAACTGGCTTTCGAGTACGGGGTTGTGCGGCCCGTCGCTGCGCAGGCTCTCCGGATTGCCGATCGTGGTGATGCGGCCCTCCGGCGGCAGATCGGGATTGCCGAAGCTGGGCGTCGTGCGGTTCGGGATGGGGCCGTTCTGGGTGGTCGTGGGCACTGGACTCTCCTTTTGTGAAAGTTGCGCTCCCAGAACGGAGCGCCGTTGTGATCCAATGGTGCGCACCTCGAAGATCGAGGCCGGGTGGGACGCTAATCCGAAACACGTCACATTCGCTTTCGGTGGCTTGTGCTCGATTGCGCGTTCTTGCGATCAAAGCGCGATCAACTGGACGTCACGCGCTCTACTGCTGTGACGTCACGTAGCCATCGGTCAGCGTCTTCAGAAAGCTCACGAGATCGGCTTCTTCACTGTCCGACAAGCCGAGGCGACCCATGTGCTTGGTGTTCATGTTCGTCGTCGATTCCGGCACAGGCCAGCATGTCGTGCCCTCGCCGGGATCGTTCGGCGCGCAGCGCGGCAGCACGTCCCGCGTGTTGTAGAAATGGACGATGGAGCGCAGGCTCTTGAAATAGCCATTGTGTCCATAGGCCTTGACAAAGTCGGGCCGCGGCCTCTTGTCGACATTCCGCAGTGTGGGGACGCGAAACCGACCTTCATTTTGAGCGATCAGAGGCAGCCAGCGCGCATCGACCTCGGAGGGTTGGCTGAGCAGATTGCGCTCGCCGAGAAATCCGGCCACGCCAGGATCAACGTACTTTTGTCCGTCAGGATTGGCGACGTAGCCTTGTACACCGGGCTTGTCCTCAGCGTAATAGGGCAGCATCGGATTGGCAGGAATGCCGATATTGCTCGCGGTGTAATCGGTGAACATTGGATCTTCGCCGGGACCGCCGTCCCGGTGGCAATTGTTGCACTGCGCCTTGCCTCGGAAGAGCTCGTAGCCCGACTTTTCCTGCGGCGTGAATTGCGCACTGCCGGCAAGGACGGCATCGAATTTCGACGTGAGCGGTGAGACCTCGGCCGAGGCTTCATAGCCTGCAATCGACTGCGCCATCTGATCGAAGGTCGCCGATGCGCGGCCACGGTCGATATCCGACAATTGCACCGCCGGTGATCCGTTCTTCGGCGGCCTAGGCTGGGCGCACACCTCTTCGATATCGGCTGGCCACTGGATCGCGAAGGCCTGCGGCCCCCAAACCTGCTCGAACAAGGAGCGATAGGGGCGCTGCGAGGCGCGATAGACCGCGCACGCGAGGTCTGGCAGCCCCATCTCCACTGGATTGGTCGGCGGACCTTGCGCCTGTTCAGCGGCGGGGTTGCCGAGCCGGCGTCCGGTCGCTCGCATATCCCAGAAATTACCGCCGACGAGATCACCCTGACCGGGATTGTAGTGGAGCACGGGCGCGAGAGCCGCATAGGCATGCGTTTGCGGCTTTCGATTGCCGAAGCGGGAGCGAACGGAGCCAGGATACGCCCCCGTTGTGCGGTTCAATTCCGAAATCGGTCCGGTAAAGCCCGTTTCGGGCATATGGCAAAAGGCGCATGCCTGATTGCGGTTCACCGAAAGCTGCTTGTCATAGAGCATCGCCTTGCCGAGCAGTTCGATCTGCTGCACGCGATTGTCGGGAGGGGTCGCAAGGCGAGCCAGCGTCTCGCTTTCGATCCGATCGATCTCGGCTTCGAGCGCGGCTATTTCCTTGAGAGCGGCGGGCGACAGCGTCGCATCCGGCTCTTGGGCCATTGCGGTGCCGACAATCGACAATGCTGCCGAACCAAGCGCGACGACGACGAAGAGAAAGCGCCTGACCTTCGATGTCCGTTTGGCCTTGGTGCGCATGACGATCGCCTTCAAATCGAGTGAATGGGAACTTGCCGCTCGGTTGTCTCGCCCGAGGCGGCATGTGGTCATCGCAGCGATTCTGACAACGAAATCGGAGGAACGTTAACGCCCCTCCGATTTGGCCGTTCGGACGGCGCGGTCAGTTCGCGCGTGCCATTTCGGAGGCGCGGGCCACGACAGTTCGCGCAGCCTCGGCGATCACCGCCGCAACCTCCCGCGGATGCGACTCGTAGACCGAGTGGCTGGCGCCCGGGACTTCCACCGTCGTGCTCTTGGCGCGGGCGTAATAGAAGCGCTCGAGATCCGGATTGATGATCTGGTCGTTGCCCGCAACGATGCCCCAGCTCGGCTTGGTCTTCCACGCCGCAGCGGTCAGCGGCGTTGTGAACACATCGGCCGAAGCCAGCACCTGCGATCGGGCGCCGAACAATGCGCGCTCTCGCGGCACGTCTGGCGCGAACAGCTTCAGAAACTGCGCCTCATCCAGATAGGTGTAGCCATCGGCGGTCTTCTTGATCGCACCTGGGGTCTTCGCCAGCACGCTCGGCGTCTTCTTTCCGAGCGCACCCTCGTCTTCTCCGACGTCCGGCGCATGAGCGGCGACATAGACAAGCCCGGTCACCTTGGGATGAACGCCGGCTTCCGTGATCACGGAACCGCCATAGCTGTGACCAACGAGCAGCGTGGGCCCGTCTTGCAGATCGAGAATACGCTTCGCTGCGGTGACGTCCGCGGCAAACGAGGTTTCCGGCTCCTGCACCATGGTGACATGGAAGCCGTCGCGCGTGAGGATATCGTAGACCGCCTTCCAGCCCGAGGCATCCACCCAGGCGCCGTGCACCAGCACGATATTCTTGACTGGCTGCGCAGTCGCCGGGCTGCCGGCCGCGAACATGGAAACGAGGGCCATACCGGCCAATGTCGATTTGAACGAGATCATCTCAATTAACTCCCGCTGTGCAACACGCCGTGTTGCGGTTTGCGCCTAAGCAGGAGTCCGAACCGAAGAGATAAGCCTGCGATCGCGTCCTGCTATGCGCAGTGTGAACGCCAGCGCGGGCCAACTCCATTTTCCTTGCGGTCAGGCTAATCCGACGATGATACGACGTGCTCATACCAAGGTATGAGCCTCTGGGCCGATCACCTACCTGCGATGCGCACGGGCGACACCCTCATCATTGCGCCCATTTGCCGGAGCTTGCGCTGCAATCTCCCGGCAGCAATTTCCGCCAAGATTCCCTGCCCTTCCGCACCATATGCATGCGTCGCCGCCGCGAATGTCGCGGCACTTCCGTGCACTTTCACCAGAGGGAGACGACAATGCCTGCTTTCACAACGCGGGACGGGACCAGCATCTACTTCAAGGACTGGGGCAAGGGACAACCCGTTGTATTCAGTCATGGCTGGCCGCTGTCAGCCGACGCTTTCGACGACCAGATGTTCTTCCTCGCCCAGCACGGCTATCGCACAATCGCGCTGGACCGTCGTGGCTTTGGTCGTTCGAGCCAGCCCTGGAATGGCTATGACTACGACACCTTTGCCGACGACCTTGCCGAACTCATCGAAAAGCTGGATCTGAAGGACGTCATCCTCGTTGCGCATTCGATGGGGGGCGGTGAGGTTGTGCGCTATGTCGCCCGCCACGGCAGCGAACGCGTGGCTGCTGTGGCGACGTTCGGTGCCGTTCCGCCGCTGATGCTCAAGACGCCGTCCAATCCCGAAGGCCAGCCGGTCGACGCGTTCGACAACGTTCGCAATGCGATCGTCGAAGACGCATCCCAGTGCTGGAAGGATCTCAGCCTGCCCTTTTATGGCTACAACCGTCCGGGTGCAAAAGTATCCGAAGGCGTGCGCGACTCGTTCTGGCGGCAGGGCGCCCTGGCGAGCCTCAAAGGTGCGTATGACTGCGTCAAGGCCTGGTCCGAGACCGACTTCACCGAAGATCTGAAGAAGATCGACGTTCCGATGCTGATCGTGCATGGGGATGACGACCAGATCGTGCCAATCGAGGCGTCGGCGCTGAAGGCGGTGAAGCTCGTTCACGATGCCGAGCTCAAGATCATCAAGGGCGCGCCGCACGGCCTTTGCACCACCCACAAGCACGAGGTGAACGAGATCCTATTGTCCTTCATCGAGGCCAAGGTCGCAAAGAAGGCGGCCGCCTGAATCGGCAACCGGCAAGTGAAGAAAGGCCGGGCGATATGGCCCGGCCTTTTTCTCATCCAGTTGCAGTGCAGTCGCTGACTGAGCCGACCAGCCGGGTGACCGATGCCTTACGCCAGGCTCCTGCGATACGACGTCGGCGTCGTACCGGTGATTTTCCGGAATGTCGTGGTGAACGAGCTGGTCTCGCTGAACCCGAGTGCGAGGCCGATCTCTGTGACCGATTGCGCCGCGTCAGCCAACATTGCCTTCGCCCGATCGATGCGGCGGCCGGTATGATAACGGTGCGGAGGCACACCGAAGGATTCCTTGAACGCGCGACAGAAATAATACGGGCTAAGCCGCGCGAGCCCGGCGAGCTTGGCAAGGGGAATCGACTGGTCCAGATGCTCTTCGATATAAGTTGTGACCGCCCGCTGCTGCCAGCCCGCGAGCCCGCCGCGCACTTGTGGTTGTCTCGCGGCACCGCCCTGCTCTAGCCGCACCAGTTCGTACACCAGAACCGTACCGAGGGCCTCGAGATAGCCCGTGTCCTCCCCTCCCGCTTCGATCGCGGCAGCAAGCTTCAGCATTGTTTCGCGCAACGCGGCATTTTCGAAGAACAGTTTCGGCAAAAGCCCCCCTCGTGCCGCATCGGCATGGGCCGGGACACTCTCAGGAGCGATATAGAGGTAGATTACGCGGGGCAGGATCCGCGGATCGTGCGATTCCCGATAGTCATGACCGGCGGGAACGAATGTGAGTTTGTGCTGCATATGGCGGAGCGTGGAACGCGGTCCGCCTTCGATGACGGTCTCGCCGTCGCTGCGGGCGCCCTCCTCGTAGAGCACCAGAAGATGAGCCTGCGCGCGAAAGCGGATATCGAGCTTGCCGCGCTGCGCCACCTGCACGATTTCGGCGCTCATCCCCTTCCATGCCGCGCTGCGGCGCTTGACGATTTCGGCAGGATTGACCCGGACCGTGCTGGCGGAAGGCGCCTGCCATATCACATGCGCGGAGCGATCACGCTGGGCCAAGGCGGGCCCACTGATCGTCGTCGGGTGCCGCACGCCCGGTATCGCAAGGCCGGCATAACAAACCGGATTCTTCTGGATCATCGCGTTGGTCAGCATGGCTCTCACCTTTCGCCTTCGGGCCGGTTGCACCGACCGGTGTCAACGTCGGTAGTGAGAATAGGCAGCTGATTTGAATTGCGATGCTTTACCTAGGTTGCCGCATTCTCCTGTCTTCGTACGACCATCTCATACCGAGGTATGAGATTTTGGCCGGCGGCTAGGGATATACCCGCGCGCTGGCAGGCTGGACGACCGCGGGTAACGCGAGGGACCTGTCAGTGGGGATTTGAAGTCGATTTGCGGCGGAGCGCGCGATCGAGGCATTCGATCAGGTCACGGCTCGCAAAGGGCTTGCTGAGAAAGCCGGTCGCGCCAGCCTTCAGCGCGCGATCCTTGACCGCCTGATCCGGAAATGCCGTGAGAAAGATAAAGGGAATATTCCGTCCTTTTGACGCGAGCCGGCGCTGCAGCTCCAGTCCATTGAGACCTGGCATGTTCACATCGCTGATGACGCACGACCACTGGTCCTGCGGCGGCGTTTGCAGGAGTTCTTCGGCAGAGGCGAATGCGCGCGTCTCATAGCCGAGCGCGCTCACCAGGTGCCGCGTTGCGGTCCGTACAGCCTCATCGTCGTCCACAATTGCGATCATCATAGCCTTCAGGAAGGGAAGCGGCCGCAACTCATCATTGTGATTGAGCTTTCGGCGCCCGGCGCCCATGCAGGCCAACATGGGCCCGGAGAAACCAAACCGGTATCATACATACCGGTTAGATCGGGCCATCAGCTCTGGGAACCCTGGCGCAGCCCCAGCAATTCGGCCATTCGCACCAGATCGGCGAGCGACTTGGCGCCCATCTTCCGCATCGCCTGGCCCCGGTGGATTTTGACGGTGATCTCGGAGACGCCGAGTTTCCCGGCCACCTGCTTGTTCATCAGGCCGGCCGTCACCTGCACCATGACCTCACGCTCCCGCGGGGTCAGCGTCTCAAAACGCTGCTTGATGTCGGACGCCGCCGTCTCGCTCTCGCGCCGGCGCCGGTCACGCTCCAGGGCGGCCATCACTGCATCCAGCATATCCTGGTCGCGGAACGGCTTGGTCAGAAAGTCGACCGCGCCGGCCTTCATCGCCCGGACCGTCATGGGAATATCCCCGTGCCCGGTCATGAAGATCACCGGGATGTGGATATTGGCCTTGGTCAGTTCGGTGTGAAAGTCGAGACCGCTGACACCCGGCAGCCGGACGTCCAGCACAAGACAGCATGCGGCATCGGGGCGCTCGGCATGCCACAGTTCGGCGGCGGTCATAAAGGAAATCACCTGCAGGCCGACCGAGCGGAATAGGCTGGTGAGCGCCTCGCGCATCATCTCGTCATCATCGACGATCAGGACCGTGGGCTCGTGCTTGCGCACGGCTTTCTGTGGCGTTCGCTCGGCCGTCGGGCGCGACATCAGCGCGGCCCGCATCGATCGCGCCAAACGGGCGCAAGACGGATCCGACAATAAAATTCAGTTCCCATGCAGCGCCTCACCCCCCAATTTTTATGAATAATGCTGCAAATTCGAGCCTATTCCAACAGACCTTCGGGATGCGCCTGCAATTTAGGCAGAGAGCGGGAAAGACGGCCGGCCGGGGCTTGCCGGATTTGAACAAAACTGACGCCGTCAGGCGGACGCGACGGCTTCAGCCGGCGGCAAGGTAAAATGAAATGTCGCGCCGAAACCGTCATTGCGCGACACCCAGATGCGCCCGCCATGCGACTCAATGATCGTCCGGCTGATCGATAATCCCATGCCCATACCATCGGCCCGCTTGGTGAAAAACGCCTGAAACAGACGCGGCTCGTCTTCCGGCCCAATACCAATCCCGCTGTCCCCGACACTGACGAGGACCTGCCCCTCGGCATCAGACGCCGCCCGGACCGTCAGTTCGCGCGACCTGTCGTTGATGGTGGACATGGCCTGAACGCCGTTCATCAGCAAGTTCATCAGGACCTGCTGCAACTGGATCCGGTCACCGACCGCCATCAGCGGCTCCGTCACATCGAGCCGCAATGTGACGCGCTGCGCAAACATCTCGCGCTGCGTCAGGGCCACGACCTCATTCACGACATCGCCGATATTGATTGGCGCTCGATCGGACGTCTCACGCCGAGATAGGGCACGCAGCCGCGCAATCACTTCGCTCGCGCGCCGCGCGCCCTGAATCATGCGCGTGATTCCGTCCTGGGTTTCGCTAAGGTCTGGCGGATTGCGGTCGAGCCAGCGCAAACAAACCTCTCCATTGGTCACAATCGCCGCAAGTGGCTGATTGACCTCATGGGCGATCGACGCAGCGAGCTCTCCGAGCGTCGTCACCCGCGAGACATGGGCAAGCTGAGCGCGCGCCTGATGCAGTTCTTCAGCCGCCTTGTTGCGCGCGGTGACATCCGTGTTGGTCTCGAGCACCGCCGCCGGCTGTCCACGCTCGTCGCGCTGCAGGGCCCACCGGCTCGCAACCGTGACCTGCCGGCCGTCTCGCGTAGTGTGAACCATATCGCCTTCCCAACGCCCGGTTTCGAGCAATTCCGCCGAGATCGCCGTCCGGGGCGCCGAAAACACCGTATGCAGAAGGTCATGTGAGGAGCGTCCGAGCGCCTCTCCCTTCCGCCAGCCATAAAGCTGCTCGGCACCGCGGTTCCAATATTTTATCGTGCCCTTCATGTCGCGCACCATCATGGCGTCGTGGGTCAGATCGAGAAGCTCGGCCTGCTCGCGAAGCCGCATGGTGGTTGCCTGGTTCGCCAGCGCGAGAATTGTCGTGATGACGATCGCCGAAAGGCTGACAAGACAGCGCAACAATGCGGCATCTGCCTTGAAACCATGCGAAATCAGGAACGAAAAAAGGGTCAGGAAGAGGCACGTGCCGGACACGACGAGCAAGCCGCGGCGCTCGAACAGGTTTGCCGCAATCAGCACGACGACGACGTAAAGAACGGCGATCGCGATATCGAGCGGGGTGAATGTGTCGATCAGGAAAATCGCGACCGCGAACAGGGCCATTCCGACGTAAAGCCATTGCGATGGCTTGCGCTGAACGGTAGCCGGATCATTCATGGACATTCATCCTCGGCAAGGGCTCGGTTCTGCCAGCGCGACGCCGGGTGTAAATAATCACTTTCCGAATGGAGCGACAACGTGGATGTCGCATTACCGGCACTCCGGCCGATGCCGTCAAACGACAGCGGCCGGTCGGCCGTTACTCCGCGGGCGCCGCAGTGCCGGGCTTGACGCTGCTCAGCATCAAGGCCAGCGGTACCGCCGCAAGCGCCAACAGCATCAGCACCCAGAACACATCGATGTAAGCCATGAGCGCGGCCTGATGCTCGACCTGCTTCCCGATCCACTGAATCGCCTGCTGCCTGGCCTGAGCCAGCTCGGTACCGTGCGCGACAAAATAATCGATCACTTGCTGCAGCGTTTCCCGATAGGCCTGGCTCGACGGCGTGACGCTCTCGACCAGCCGGCTCTGGTGAAACTGCCCGCGATCGGCCAGTACGTTGACGCCGATCGCGATGCCGATCGAACCGCCCACATTGCGCGCCGCATTCATCATCGCGGAGGCCTGATCGGTCTTTTCCGCAGGGATACCGGCATAGGAGGCGGTCAAGACCGGAATGAAGATGAGCGGCAGACCGGCCCCGACGATCACCCGTGACCAGGCGAAGAATGCAAAATCGACATCGGCATAAAGCCTGGTCAGGCCATACAAGCCCGCGGCGACGATCAGGCCGCCGATCGCAATCAGGTACTTCGGCTGCACGAATGTCAGCAGCCGCCCAACCGCGATCATCATGACCGCGGTGGCCACCCCGCCGGGCGACAGAACGAGACCCGCCCAGGTAGCAGTATAACCGAAATCCTGTTGAACGAGAAGCGGAAGAAACTGCGTGGCTGCCAGCAATATCGCGCCGGCAAGCCCCATGACGACAAAGCTCGACGCAAACTGGCGATGTCCCAGCAAGCGAATATCGATGATGGGGTCCTTTCGTGTGATGAGCCAGGGGATCATGAGGGCGAGCGAAGCCGCGCACACTGCCGTGAAGCCGATGATGAAACTGGAAGCGAACCAGTCATCCTCCTGCCCACGGTCCAGAATGATCTCGAGCGAGCCAAGAAAAGTCGCAACCAGGATGAAACCGATCAGGTCGAAGCGCAGCGCGGAACCTTTCAGCAGCCGACGCTCTTCCACGATGGTCTTGGATGGCAGCACCATCCAGATGAGAAAGAGCGTGAGCAAGCCGACCGGGCCATTGACCAGGAAGCACCACTCCCATCCGACGTTGTCGGCGAGAAAGCCGCCGAGCGTTGGCCCAACCACAGGCGCCACCACGATCGCGAGGCCGAACAGCGCGAATGCCTGCCCCCGTTTCGCCGGCGGAAATGAGTCCGCGAGGATCGATTGTGACAGCGGCACCATGCCGCCGCCGCCGAGGCCCTGCAGGATGCGGAAGATCAGGAGCGAATCGAGGCTCCAGGCCACCCCGCACATCACCGAGCTGGCCGTGAAGAGCACAACGCAGATCATGTAGATTTTCTTGCGGCCGAAGGCCTCCGCAAGATAGGTGCTGGCGGTAAGAGACACCGCGTTGGCGACGAGATAGGTCGTGATCACCCATGATGCCTCGTCGGAACTGACGGCCAGACCGCCCGCGATATAGGGCAGCGCGACATTGGCGATGGTGGTGTCGAGCACCTCCATGAAGGTCGCCATCGCGACGACGACGGCGACAATCCATGGGTTGATGGCAGCTTTTGCCATTTCGGTGGGCATGGTCATCGCAGCCCCCGCAAACGTTCATAGAGGGACGGACTCGCATCGACGCGAATGCTCGGCACGACCGACATGCCGGGCCCGAGCGCGACATCGGACGGCGGATTGTCCATGGCGATCTTGACCGGCACGCGCTGGACGATCTTGACGTAGTTGCCGGTCGCATTCTGTGCCGGGAGGAGCGAGAACGCGGTGCCGGAGCCCGGCTGCGTGGAATCGACATGCCCCATCACGTGGCGCGCCGGATAGGCATCGATCTGCATCACTGCAGATTGGCCGGGGCGAATGCGCGCAAGCTGCGTCTCCTTGTAGTTTGCCGTCACCCACACCTGATCCGGAACGAAGGCGCTGAAGCTGACGCCGGGCTGCGCATATTGCCCGACAGCCGCGGTCAGATTGACGACGCGTCCGGACTGCGCCGCGCTGATCGTTGTATAGGAGAGGTTGAGCTGCGCCTGATCGCGCTGCGCATTGGCCTCGGCAAGCTGCGCCTCGGCCACACGGCGCTGGGCTTTCAGCGTCTCGATCTGGCGCTGCGCCATCACCAAAGCCGCCTCAGCATTGCGCAAATCGGCTTGCGCCTGGTGCAATTGCGAGTCGGTTTTCTGGGCCATCTGCAACGTGCCCACCTGGCTCGCGGCGAGATCGCCGTAGCGCGCCGCCTGCTGCTCGGCGAAGGTCAATGCGGCTTGCGCCTGCGCGACCCGCGCCTCGCTCGCCGCGATCTGCGCCTGCTGCACCGCGATCTGCGCGTCGACATTGGCGATGGTGGCGGTGGCGTTCGCGACCTGCGCCTCGGCCTGCTCCAGCGCCACACGGAAATCGCGATCGTCGATTCGTGCGATGACATCGCCGGCGGCGACATGCTGGTTGTCGGTCACTGGCACGTCT
>JAEWHY010000525.1 GCA_023387555.1 Pseudomonadota bacterium | reverse complement strand
TCCCAGCAGGGCGCCATGGGCGGTTGTCGCCGGCGGTGCCTCCATCTCGGCACCGGTTCGCTCGGCAGCGGCAAATCGCCCCGCCAGGAGACCGATTGCGGCCGATTCGACATAACCCTCGCAACCGGTGATCTGCCCGGCGAAGCGCAGGCGCGGCATCGTACGCAGCCGCAGCCGTCCGTCGAGCAGGGCCGGCGAGTTCAGGTAGGTGTTGCGATGCAGCCCGCCGAGGCGTGCGAACTCCGCGCCTTCGAGGCCGGGAATGGTCCGGAACAGCCGCACCTGCTCGCCATGCTTCAGCTTGGTCTGGAAGCCCACCATGTTGAACAAGGTGCCGAGCTTGTTGTCCTGACGAAGCTGCACCACCGCGTAGGCTTTCCGCTCCGGCTGGTGCGGATTGGTGAGGCCGAACGGCTTCATCGGTCCGTGCCGCAATGTCTCGCGCCCGCGCTCGGCCATCACCTCGATCGGCAGGCAGCCGTCGAAATAGGGGGTGGAGGCTTCCCATTCATGGAACGAGACCTTCTCCGCGGCAATCAGCGCATCGATGAAGGCATCGTACTGGGTGCGGTCGAGCGGGCAGTTGATGTAATCGGCGCCTGAGCCGCCCGGTCCGGCCTTGTCGTAACGTGATTGCAGCCAGGCGACCGACATGTTGATGGACTCGCGATGCACGATCGGGGCGATGGCATCGAAAAAGGCGAGCGACTTTTCACCGGTGAGGTTGCGGATGCCATCGGCCAGCGCCGGCGCGGTGAGGGGACCGGTCGCGACAATGACGCTGTCCCAGTCCTCCGGCGGCAGCCCCGCGACTTCACCGCGCTCGATGGTGATCAGCGGATGAGCCTGGATCGCCTCGGTGACGGCGGCGGAGAAGCCGTTGCGGTCGACCGCAAGCGCCCCGCCGGCCGGGACCTGGTTCGCGTCCGCCGCGCGCATGATCAGCGAGCCGAGCCGACGCATCTCCGCATGCAGCAGCCCGATGGCGCTGGTCTCGTGATCGTCGGAGCGGAAGGAGTTGGAGCAGACCAGTTCGGCGAGCGCATCGGTGTGATGGGCCGCGGTCTGACGCACCGGACGCATTTCGTGCAGGATCACCGGCACGCCGCGGCCAGCGAGTTGCCAGGCGGCTTCGCATCCTGCGAGGCCGCCGCCAATGATGTGAACCGGATCCGGACGCGACATGGCGCCTCCCTAGGTCAAGCTGAGCCGGTGAGCAATCACATATGAGGCTGAAGTGCCTGTGCCATTGCCGAAAAAGCGACGCCCGGCCGTTGAGGCCGGGCGTTGGCAGTTGTCACGATCGAGAAATCAATCAGACCGAGCGTTCGGCGTTTTCCCAGGCGATCCGGGGGATATCCGAACGGCTGATCCCGATGTCGGCGAGTTCGCGATCACCGAGGCGGGACAGCTCCTGGAGGCTGCTACCGTAGGCGCGCCACTGGCGAAGGAACCGGAAGAAGTGAGAGAGGAACATGGCTTGGCATCCCTTTGAAAGATCAGAGGATCTGTCGTCTGATTCTGTTCACCAAAGTAATGCGCCATGGTGCGATGCAACAGATTTCATGTTGCGGTGCAGCTATGCGATAATTGCATGTATATAGTCATATTCGGTTAAAGCATGAGGCAAAATTACGAGAATCCACCCGGAAACGTCCCAATCTGACACCCGGATGCAGTACGAATTTGCATAGGTCCGGCCGCGCAGGGCGAAGATGGCCTCCGCTTGCCGCTATTCCGACGCCGGACGGCTGGAGCGAGCCGAACCCTGACGGGGCCGGACGCCCGGTTTGCCGCTTGGCGGGAACAGGAACTCGACGCCGGCGTCCTCCAGCGCGGTCTGCAGCGGGGCGAGGGCGACTTCCCGCCCGGGGGGAGGGCCGTCGCTGTCTTCCAGCCGGCGGATCGTCGAACTCGACACGCCTGTGGCCTGCGACAGCTCGCGAACGGACCAGTTGAGGATGCCTCTGGCTGCCCGCAACTGCGCCCCGGTGAGCACGGTGCTGACCGCTTCGCTGGCGGCCGGCCAGACCTTCAGGTCGTGAATGTCGGACGATATGCCGACCCATTCCCGCACCGAACCGGTTTCAAGCAAGATGGGTGCTGCGCGCGAGAGCACCCACCGGTACTCGCCATCGGCCTGCCTGATCCGGTGCTCGATCTGGTAATCGCGCTTTGATTCCAGCGCGTCGTTCCAGGCCTGCTGGGTTCTTGCGCGATCGTCCGGATGGACGAGATCGATCCAGCGCGATCCCAGGAGTTCGGCGGGGTTTTCACCGCGCAGCTCACGCCAGTTGCGAATGTCCAGAATCTGTCCGTCGGCGTCGGCGGTCCAGACGAATGCGCCGGTCGCTGACACCAGCGCCCGAAAGCGCGATTCCGCGGCGTCCTTGGCGAGCGCCATTTCGCGTTGCGCCGTGACGTCGAGCAGGACGCCAAAGGCGCGAAGCGGCTTGCCGTTTTTGTCCAGCTGGACTTCGCTGCGGTTGGACAGCCAGCGCAGTCTTCCGTTTGGCTGGATGATCCGCAATTCGCGATCGAGCGGCAGGCCCTCGCTCACGATCCTGTCGAATTCGCCGGCAGGCCGGCGATCATCCGGATGCATCAGTTCGACGATGGCTTCGTACGATGGCTCGATGGATCCAGGTACCAGTCCGAGGAGTTCGTAAAATCCCTCGGACCACGCCATCTTGCCGGTCGTGAAATCGAGGCTCCAGACGCCGGCGGCACTCTTTTTCTCGAGAAATTCCAGCGTCGCTTGGGCGCCGGACGCCCCATTTCCAGTCAGTACCATGGCCCCCTCCATTGCGAAGGTGCGGGTCTGTGTGGACGCTATTTCCGGTCTCGGCAGCGTATCACGTAAAAATTTGCGCACACAAGCTCAACGCAAACAAACTTTGAGGCTCGGGCGTTTTCGGGACGGCTCTACACCCGGGTTCCCCGGAGTTTCGTCACCGTAGTAGAACTTCGATTCGACGGAAAAATTCGGGGCTCCTCGTGCAAGTTCAAGCGCTGTTCTTTGACATGTTCGGCACCGTGGTCGACTGGCGCACCGGAATTGCGCGCGAGGCCGAAATGATTCTTGGCCCGAAGGGGCACCAGCTCGACTGGCTGGCTTTCGCCGACGCATGGCGCGCAGAATATCAGCCGGCCATGGAGGAGGTTCGCACCGGCCGCATCCCGTTCAGCAAGCTCGACGTTCTGCACCGGCGCAACCTCGACCGCATCCTGCCGCGGTTCGGCTTGACGGGCTTGGACGAGGAAACCTGTCGCAACCTCAATACGTCCTGGCATCGGCTGCCGGCCTGGCCGGACGTGCCGCAGGGATTGGCTGCCTTGCGCGAGCGCTTTCTGCTGGCCCCGGTCTCGAACGGCAATATCGGGCTGATGGCGCGGCTGGCGCGTCACAATGGCTTCTGGTGGGACGCGATCCTCGGCGCCGAAATCGCCGATGACTACAAGCCGAGGCCGCGGGTCTACGAGGCCGCCTGCGAAGCCTTCGATCTTGAACCCGCGCAATGCATGATGGTGGCCGCGCACAGCTATGACCTTTCGGCTGCCGCGGCGTGTGGTCTGCGCACTGCGCATGTGGCGCGCCCGGACGAGAGCGGGCCCTCGACCGGAGAGACGCGCCCCACGGTGCCGGTCGATATTGCCGCGCGCGACTTCATCGACCTTGCCCGCCAGCTTGTGTGACATCCGATGGCGGCAAGGATCGCTCCGCGCGCGTTTGCGTGACCGGATGCGGTTTTCACGAGCGCTGGCCGAACCGATTGCGGCCCGGCTCCGTTGCTTGCGCAAACCGGGCTCTGCTATAGCTCCGGTCTCGGCAAATCCTTGACGGAGTTCTTATATGTCGGTCGACGACGCGACCGTTCGAAAGATTGCCCACCTGTCCCGGATCGCGGTTCCGGATCAGGAGGTGGAGCATCTGCGCGGAGAACTCAATGCGATTCTGGCGTTCGTCGAGCAACTCGCCGAGGTCGACGTCGAGGGCGTGGAGCCGATGACCTCGGTGACGCCGATGGTGATGAAGAAGCGCGAGGACAGGGTGACCGACGGCGGGATCATGAACGACATCCTGCGCAACGCGCCGCTGGCCGAAGGCCCGTATTTTGCCGTTCCCAAGGTGGTCGAGTGAAGGTTGCCGACTGATGTGCCTCGCGTGCGAAGAAGCCGACATGTATTACCGCTGGCAGCTGATCCAGCAGATCGCCAAGGGCGAGATGCCGGAGGGGCACAGCGAGGAAGACCTGCGGGAGATGGGATTGCCGTTGCCCGGTGAGATCGAAGTCGTGGAGGAGCCTGACGGCACCAAGTTCGTCCGTCAGAAGGCGCCAGCGACGAACCCGCAAACCTTTGCCTGCGATAGTCCCGACGCATGAGCGATCTTACAAGCCTCACGATTGCTGCAGCCCGTGACGGGCTCAAGCAAAAGAGCTTCAGCGCGTCCGAACTGGCCGAGGCGCATATCGCGGCGGTCGAAAAGGCGCGCGCGCTCAATGCCTATGTACTCGAGACGCCCGACGTCGCGCGCGATCGCGCGAAAGCGGCCGATGCGCGGATCGCGTCCGGCGATGCCGGTCCGCTGGAAGGCATTCCGATCGGGGTGAAGGATCTGTTCTGCACCAGGGACGTGCGCACCACGGCCTGCTCGAAGATCCTTGGCAATTTCATTCCGCCCTACGAATCGACGGTGACGGCACAGCTCTGGCGCGACGGCGCGGTGATGCTGGGCAAGACCAACAATGATGAATTCGCCATGGGTTCGTCGAACGAGACCTCGGCGCTCGGGGCGGTGATATCGCCGTGGCGGCGCAATGGCTCCAACATGCCGCTCGTTCCCGGCGGCTCCTCCGGCGGCTCGGCCGCTGCGGTGGCGGCACGGCTGTGTCTCGGCGCGACCGGGACCGATACCGGCGGCTCGATCCGTCAGCCCGCGGCCTTCACCGGCATCGTCGGCATCAAGCCGACCTACGGACGCTGCTCGCGCTGGGGCGTCGTCGCCTTTGCCTCCTCGCTCGATCAGGCGGGGCCATTCACCCGGACCGTGCGCGACAACGCGATCCTGCTGCGCTCGATGGCGGGGCACGACCCGAAGGATACGACCAGCGTCGACCTGCCGGTGCCGGATTACGAAGCCGCGATTGGCAAGTCGGTCAAAGGCATGCGGATCGGCATTCCGAAGGAATACCGGATCGACGGCATGCCGGCCGAGATCGAGCAGCTCTGGGAGCAGGGCGCGGCCTGGCTGAAAAATGCCGGCGCCGAGATCGTCGACATATCGCTGCCGCACACCAAATACGCGCTGCCGGCTTATTACATCGTGGCGCCGGCGGAGGCCTCGTCCAATCTCGCGCGCTATGACGGGGTGCGTTACGGCCTGCGCGAGAACGGCCGCGACATCATCGGCATGTATGAGGCGACGCGCGCGGCCGGGTTCGGCGCCGAGGTGCGGCGCCGCGTGATGATCGGCACCTATGTGCTGTCGGCCGGCTATTACGACGCCTATTACCTGCGCGCCCAGAAGGTGCGGACGCTGATCAAGCGCGACTTCGAGGATGTATTCACGGCGGGCGTGGACGCGATCCTGACGCCGGCGACGCCGTCGGCCGCCTTCGGCATCGGGGAGAAGGCCGGTGCCGACCCGATCGAAATGTATCTCAACGACGTGTTCACGGTGACGGTGAACATGGCCGGCCTTCCGGGCATCGCGGTGCCCGCTGGATTGTCGTCGGAGGGGTTGCCGCTCGGGCTGCAACTGATCGGCCGGCCGTTCGACGAGTCGACGCTGTTCTCGCTCGGCGAGGTGATCGAACAGGCGGCGGGACATTATTCTGCGGAGGCGTGGTGGTGATGGCAGCGCCCGCGAAAAATCCGAACCTGATCCGCGGCGTGACCGGTGACTGGGAAGTCGTCATCGGCATGGAGGTGCATGCCCAGGTCACCTCGGAGTCGAAGCTGTTCTCCGGCGCCTCGACCGCCTTCGGCGGCGAACCCAACTCTCATGTGTCGCTGGTCGATGCGGCGATGCCTGGAATGCTGCCGGTCATCAACGAGGAATGCGTCCGGCAGGCCATCAGGACCGGTCTTGGCCTGAAGGCTCAGATCAACAACAAGTCGGTGTTCGACCGGAAGAATTATTTCTACCCGGATCTGCCGCAGGGCTACCAGATCAGCCAGTACAAGTCGCCGATCGTGGGCGAGGGCGTGGTCCAGGTCGATCTGCCGGATGGCGGCAGCATCGATGTCGGGATCGAGCGGGTCCATCTCGAGCAGGATGCCGGCAAGAGCATCCACGACCAGCATCCGACCATGTCGCTGGTCGATCTCAACCGCTCCGGCGTCGCGCTGATGGAGATCGTCTCGAAGCCGGATATCCGTTCCTCCGAACAGGCCAAGGCCTATGTCTCGAAGCTGCGGTCGATCCTGCGCTATCTCGGCACCTGCGACGGCGACATGGAGAAGGGCAGCCTGCGCGCCGACGTCAACGTGTCGGTGCGGCGGCCGGGCGACGATCTCGGCACCCGCTGCGAGATCAAGAACGTGAACTCGATCCGCTTCATCGGCCAGGCAATCGAATACGAAGCGCGCCAGCAGATCGAGATCATCGAGGACGGTGGCTCCATCGATCAGGAGACGCGGCTGTTCGACCCCGGCAAGGGCGAGACCCGCTCGATGCGTTCGAAGGAGGAAGCGCACGACTATCGCTACTTCCCCGACCCCGACCTGCTGCCGCTCGAATTCGACGACGCCTATGTCGAGGCTCTGAAAGCGCATTTGCCGGAATTGCCGGACGAGAAGAAGGCGCGCTTCGTCGACGCCTATGGCCTGCCGCCTTATGACGCCGGCGTCCTGATCGCCGAAAGGGAGACCGCCGAGTATTTCGAGGCGCTCGCCAAGGGTCGCGACCCCAAGGTTGCGGCCAACTGGGTGATCAACGAACTCGCCGGCCGCCTCAACAAGGAAGGCAAGGATATCGGCGCATCTCCGGTATCGGCCGCGCAACTCGGTGCGATCCTCGACCTGATTGCCGAGAAGACCATCTCCGGGAAGATCGCCAAGGATCTGTTCGAGATCGTGTGGGCAGAGGGCGGCGATCCGCGCGCCATCGTCGAACAACGCGGGATGAAGCAGGTCACCGATACCGGTGCGATCGAGAAGGTGGTCGATGAGATTGTCGCCGCCAATCCCGACAAGGTTGCCGATGCGAAGACCAACCCGAAGGCGATCGGCTGGTTCGTCGGACAGGTGATGAAGTCGTCCGGCGGCAAGGCCAATCCGCAGGCTGTGAACGAGATCCTCAAAGTAAAGCTGGGTCTTTGACGAGTTGTTCCTCCTTATGAGCTGATTATAAGCTGACCTGAGCGATCCGCCGCGAATGGTGGACGCGAAGGAGGGACTTCATGTTAAATCGACGCTGCCTGCTGGCAATTGCGCTGGTCGTTTCCACTACGTTTTCGGCGAGCGCCGCCGACAGCAAATACGGCAATTATATTTTCGTAAAGCCGGGCCAGCTTGATCTCGGCAAGCTGCTGGCGCCATCGCCGGATCCTAAATCGGAAACCCAGAAGCGCGATCTTGCCGCTGTCCTGGAGGTGCAGAAGACCCGGACGCCTGCCCAGGTCGAACGTGCCGTGGCCGATAACCCGTTGTCGATCTATCGGTTTGCGGACGTTGTCGGGCCGGATTTCTCGGCTGCGCGTTATCCGAAGGCCGACGCCTTCTTCAAGAGAATGTTCAACGACTCCCGCATCCTCGTTCTGTCCAGCAAGGACGTCTGGGATCGTCCGCGTCCTTATGTGGTGAGCAAGGACGTGCAGCCGGCCGGCGAATTGCCCAAGGCGCCTGGCTCCTATCCGAGCGGCCACGCCATCTACGGTTACCTGTGTGCCATCATTCTTGCGAACATGCTCCCGGAGAAGGCGACGGCGCTTTACGAGCGCGGACACGAATACGGGACCAATAGGCTGGTGAACGGCGTCCATTTCCCGACCGATATCGAAGCCGGTCGTTTGGCTGCGACGGCGATCGCGGCCGCTTTGTTGCAGAGCGAACAATTCCGGTCGGAACTTGAGGTCGCCAAGGCGGAGCTGCGCCAGGGTCTTGGTCTTCCGGTGAACGCAGCGTCGTCAGCTGGTCGCTAGAATTCCGGAAGGCTTCCGAAACGTCGCAATCGATCGCGACGTCTGCATGCGCAACGCCTCGGAGCGGGCACGTCCGTCAGCTTCGTCCCGTTTTGGGGCAGCGCAACATGTTTTCGGAAGTCATGCGGACGTTGGAAGCGTTCGAGGCGTTATGCATTTCGCCTCGAACGCCGACGCTGGCAGACGTCGGCCGCCTGCGGCGTTCGTCAGATGCACGCATGACTGCTCCGAAGTCTTGCAGTGCGAATCGTCCGAAGCGCGATTCGTGCGATTCGGGATTGAACCCGCTGCCGTCGACGCCTGATTTTCGCATCCATCCAAAATTTTTTTTTGATCGGAAACGTGCCGAGTAGCTTGACACGGCAAGCGTTCAATTTGCGCGCGTAGTGTCGGTGCAACGCATGCGATGCGGCTTGATGCAGATGCGCAAGACCCACGAATTGTCCTTATTTTATCGAAGCAAGTCGAGTGTCGAGACGATCGTTGCTTGATGCTGCATCGCTTCGCGTCAACATCAACGCATCATCCGCACAAGTCGACCCCATCGTGTCTTCGACGCTCGTAAGTGCCTGC
This sequence comes from Pseudomonadota bacterium, assembly GCA_023387555.1. Lineage (GTDB taxonomy): Bacteria > Pseudomonadota > Alphaproteobacteria > Rhizobiales > Xanthobacteraceae > Pseudorhodoplanes. The sequence goes on along the minus strand of JAEWHY010000525.1, from coordinate 3,272 downwards.
GGCAGTACACGTTTCGTTAAGTGGAGTCGCTGTTTTGTGCGTTCTGGTGTAATCGGAATGCCGTGCACGTCGATTCGCGACCGCACATTTTCGGTAGCGCCATCTCTAACTTGGAGGGCACAATGGCGAAACGTAAGAAGGCAGTGGCCAAGAAGGCTGCGAAGAAGACGAAGCGCGCGAAGAAGCGGAAGTAAGCGCGCGCCGTTTTCGTGCCACGTTACAGGGCCGACGACGCCGTACCGCAGCCGTGGAGGCATCGTCGGCTTCATGTAATGACGGAGGGCGTCGGCAAGACGATTTCAGGTCTCTCCGACGCCCTCGGTCTTTCTGCCGTCAGCCTGTTTCGTTGCTGACAAGTTAATTTCGGATCGCTAGTTCGCTTTCGGTTTTTCGGCCTGCGCTTTCAGGCGTGTGTTGCACGCGCTCCAGAATTTCGGCCAGGTCATATCCTTCTCGATTTTGCCGGCCTTGCGCGCTTCGCGCCACTCCGCACCGCATTCCTTGCGGCGGGCCGACCGCTTCTCTTTGCGGTCCTTCTTGGCCTCTTCACGCTTGGCGGCGCGTTCCTTCCTGGCCTCTTCGCGCTTGGCGGCGCGCTCCTTGCGGGCTTCCTCGGTCTCCGTCTTGCGCTCTTCTGCCCGCCTGGCCTTGCGCTCATCGCGCTTGGCCTTGCGCTCTTCGGCAGCCTTTGCCTTGGCGTCGTCGGTCTGGGATGCGGCGGGAGGCGGGGTCGCGGGCGCGGACTCTTTGGTCGGCTCCTTGGCCGGTGCTTGTGCCAGCACCGCGTCGCTCTGCACGCCGGCCAGGACCAGCGTCGCCGCCATTATCGCGGCCCATATCACCTTGTTCATGTTCTTGCTCCTTTGCATGGCGATCCATGCATGGCGCGAGATTATGCGCTGGTGCGGATGCGGTCCATATCGGGGCGGCCACGGTTGCCACTTGCGGGCCGCGGGATTAGGTGACGAGTATCTCACGTTGGGAGGCGATGATGGCGCGCAAGGCGGTCAAGGCGAAGTCGCGGAAGGCGAAGGCATCGCGAGGCAAGCGCGCCGCCGCAGCAACGGGCAGAACTGCTGCGTCCCGCAAGACACCTTCGGGCGGCAAGACTTCCAAAGCCAGAGAGACGCCGGCGGGCGGGAAGACCAAGGCGGCGCGGCCGCAGCGTCCGATCGAACTCTATTACTGGCCGACGCCGAATGGCTGGAAGATCTCGATCATGCTGGAGGAATGCCGGCTTCCGTACATCATGAAGCCGGTCAACATCGCGGCGGGCGACCAGTTCAAGCCGGAATTCCTCGCCATCTCTCCGAACAATCGCATGCCGGCGATCGTCGATCCGGATGGACCGGGCGGACGGCCGATCTCGGTGTTCGAGTCAGGCGCCATCCTGCAATATCTCGGACGCAAGACTGGAAAATTCTATCCGTCTGACGAGCGCGCGCGCACCGCGGTCGAGGAGTGGCTGTACTGGCAGATGGGCGGTCTTGGGCCGATGTCGGGTCAGGCTCACCATTTCCGGATCTATGCGCCGGAGAAACTGCCTTATGCGATCGACCGCTATACCAATGAGGTCCATCGTCTGTTCGGGGTGATGAATCTGCGGCTGGCGAATCGTCCGTTCCTGGCCGGGAAATATTCGATCGCAGATATGGCCTGCGTCGGCTGGGTTTCGCGTTGGGAACGCCAGGGACAGGACATCAATGAATTCCCGCATCTGAAACGCTGGCTGGAAACGGTGATGGCGCGGCCCGCGGTTCAGCGCGGCATGAAGTTGCGAGTCGAGGAGGCATCGAAGGTCGATATGAAGGATCCGAAGGTGCAGGCGATGCTGTTCAAGCAGCGCGCACGCGCTGAGTAACCGCAAGCCCCTCTGTATATGAGCGAGGCGTGACACGCGGGCTTGGTTACGCGTGTCACAAGATCGACGGTTTGCGAATCGTAAGCGCGGTCGCAGAAACCCTTATTTCATACGGGTTTTTGCTCTCCGCGCGGTGCGCGCAGCGTCGCCGCTTAACAGACGATTCATCGCAACGCTTAAACCGCTATTCAAATTTTCCGCGACATCATCGGCATCGTCCGAATGGGGGACGTTGCATCCGCCGGGTACAGGCGGAAACAGATGACAGGGGAAAGTCATGGCGCGTTTCGAGTTGACCTCACCAGAAGTGGCGGCCCTGGGGCAGGGGGCGATTGCAGCGGATCTCTTCTATGAGCTCGGCATCCGCTACTCGGTCGGCAACTGCGTGCCCACAGATCTCGTCGCGGCTCACAAATGGTTCAATATCGCCGCAATGAAGGGCTGCAAGGACGCGATCCGGCAGCGGCAGGAAATCGCGGCCAGCATGTCAGGGGCGGAGATCGCCGCGGCCCAGCGCGCTGCGCGGGACTGGCTCACCTCCCACTAGAGCCCGAGTCGGTTCACTAGGCAGTGAATCGGTGCTAATTTCTGCCCGCAAGTGCCGGTTCCCGGTTGCTTGCGGCAGGGGTCTTGAGGCATATCCGGGGCGTCGGAGACGTGGCCGAGTGGCTGAAGGCACTCGTTTGCTAAATGAGCATACCCCAAAAGGGTATCGAGGGTTCGAATCCCTCCGTCTCCGCCACCACCGATTCTCTCGATTGTTCCCGGATCCAGGCTCCGTGACCGAATTTCGGGCACCCGCGGCGGTGCGCGATGGCCGGCCTGCGTCGGTTCCCTCCGGTTCCATCCGCTTGGGATTGATTCGGAAAAACAGAACAAAAGCAATGGCTTATATCGAAATTGGGCATGGGAACCGGCCGTAGTGAATTGCGTGCCTTTTGTGCAACAGGGGTTTGAAAACATTCGAAAGTGCCTGTGCACGAGGCGTTTCCGGATTGCACGGCAAACGGCGTTCGGTAATCTCACTCTCGCGACGGAGGGGGCGTCCCCAGAGTCGTGCTGCTCGGCTATCTCTCGGGGGAATTCGAAGGAGAGCCAAGCAGTTCGCGGGGAATAGGGGAACCTCTTGGGGTGAAATCACCTTCGGAGTCTGAACCCTCCCTAAAGCAAACTTGGAGGTTCAACATGAAGATGGTGAAAAGCCTTCTCCTCGGTTCCGCTGCCGGTCTGGTCGCGGTTGCTGGGGCTCAGGCAGCTGATCTTCCCGTAAAGGCCAAAGCGGTCGAATACGTGAAGGTCTGCACCCTGTACGGCGTCGGCTACTATTATATCCCGGGTACCGACACCTGCATCAAGATCGGCGGCTATGTCCGCTACGAAGCGTATCACAATGAGCCGCAGCAGGCGGCGG
>JAEWHY010000481.1 GCA_023387555.1 Pseudomonadota bacterium | reverse complement strand
GCTCTGACCCTGCTGATCCGCGACGGGCGGTCCGCGGACTACAAGCGCGAGCTTTTGAAACGCCTGTGGTCATTGCTGCAGGCATCGACCGGCGCCGCTGACGACCAGATCGTCATCGGCATCCAGGAGCTGCCGGCAAGTCAGGCGATGGAGATGGCGGCGATCATGCCGGACGTGAATGGGACAACTCAGTCGCGTCCTGCCTGAGGCTGCCGGGCCGTTCGTCTCGCCGCGACGAGCGCGGCGGTGGTCCCGACAATCAGCGCGATCATCGGGCCGATGATGAAAATCGCGCCCATCGCACCGCCGCCGTCGCGGTCGACAAGACCCAGGTAGTTGGTCGCGATGATGTACCAACCAATCGGGATCGCCCAACCCACGACGAGGCCGGCGATAAAGGCGAGGAGGATCTTCAGAAATCGGGGCACGATCTGCTCAACCTGGTTGCAGGGATCGAATTGCTTTGTTCTATTTTCTCGTTCGGTATCGGAGCGTTTGCAAAAATGCTTTGAGAGCGCAATCTCAAAGCCATTTCAATGATGCAAAATTGATATGGGTTTTTGTGTTTTCATCCATCGCGCGGATTCGATTTATGAGGACAGTCCCGCCGAGCGCTATCAATTTCCGCGCCAATATCTCGGTCGCGCGGAAACCTGCGTGGGCGACTGGATCGTGTATTACGAGCCGCGCAAAGTTGCCGCGAGCAAAGGCTATTTCGCGATCGCCAAAGTGCAACAGATCATTCCGGACCCAGCGGCTCCCGGGATGCATCTCGCGCTGATCGAGCCCGGAAGCTACCTCGATTTCGCGAACCCTGTGGCCTTCAGCGGCCCTTCGGGCGTAATCGAACGCGGTGTCCTGAATTCCGATGGCCGCATATCCGGCCGCGCACAGGCCGCCATCCGGCCGCTGTCAAAGGACGACTTTTACCGCATCGTGCACATCGGTCTCGATGACCCGGCGCCTGTCCTGCCGCGGATCGGGGACCATGTTCACGGCTTCGAGGAGGCTCAACAGCCATTTCAGTTCGAGCAAGAACGCGAGCGCATCTCGACTCTGACATCCCGCATCGTCCGCGATCGCGTGTTCCGCAGCGTGGTCCTGCGGGCCTATGACGAACGCTGTGCGGTGACCGGGATCAAGCTGATCAACGGAGGCGGGAGGGCCGAGGTGGCGGCTGCGCATATCCGGCCGGTCGAGGCACACGGTCCAGACATCGTCAACAATGGCCTCGCGCTGTCCGGGACCGCTCACTGGATGTTCGATCGCGGATTGATCAGCCTTGCCGACAACCTTGAGATCCTGGTGTCCCGACAGGCGAACGACCCAGACGGAATTCGCGCGCTGATCAACAGGAGCGGCCGCGCGCTGGAACCAACGCGCGCATCCGACCGACCCCATCCACATTTCCTGCAGTGGCACCGCGAGCACTGCTTCAAGCAATAAAGTTTGCTTGCGGCAGGCACCGGTTCAGCCGAAACAGGCCTCCGAGACACGCGCAACATCATGTCCGATATCGCCGACGCTCATGCTATCTCCAGCGAAACGATCGCCCCATCCTTCAGGCGAAATCGCTGCTCCAGTGTCACCGGAGAATTGGGGAACGTCCCGCTGACACGCACCGAAACATTGTAGGCACCGTCGCGTTCGTTGACCCCGAGAACCTCGGTGCGATGCCGGTATTTCCGCTTTGCATCGGATATCCAGGCCGCGATCGCATCACGGCCTTGTCTGGTCGCGCCTTCGTCTCTGACGGACCCATCGGGTGCAAAGCAGCGCGCGAGCGTCTCGAAATCATTCGTCTGCTCGGCCGCATAATAGGACGCGATCGCATCCGGCAGCATAATCGTCATAGCCCTCTCCATTGTCGTCAGCGGCGAATTAGGAGTACGCTTTCAGAATGACAAGAACCGACAAAAAGGTAAGGTACGAACCAAGAAGTAAGTTCGACCGTCACGGAGCCGCTTACACGCCGCAGACCGCCGCGGCGGATGTCGAGGCTGCCCTCAGGATTCTCGAGGGCCGCTGGAAGCTTTCGATCCTGTTCAATCTGTTCGACGGCGAGCTGAAACGCTTCTCCGATCTGGAACGCGCCATTCCTGCGGTGTCGCAGAAGATGCTGATCCAGCAATTGCGTCAGCTCGAAAGCGACGGCGTGGTGCGCCGTATTGTCCATCATCAGGTGCCGCCCAAGGTGGAATACGGACTGACCGAATGGGGGCATGCCCTTTGCCCCGTTCTCGATGCCCTTCTTGTCTGGGCAGCCGCAGATGACCGGGCTGCGGCGCCGGTACCTAAGACCCTGCCCGACAACGGCTACGAATGAGGGATCTTGCAGCATAACGCGCTGCGCTACGAGGCCAACCATTCATGCTGTGTGGGTCTCGTGCGAAATAGAGTTGACGCTGAAACGCCGGATATCCGAGGGTGTTCCCGAGGGGGCCAGGTGATCTTGTTGGTGCCTGCCGTGCGACCACGGCCGGTTTGAGCGCATGGCCGCGCATACGACGAAGACCTGGCGAGACACGCATTCGCGTCAATTGTTCAATTTTTGGCCCATGACAATCTTCTCCCCTTGGGTGTGATATCGTTTGAAGGCAATTGCCAAGGCGTCCTCACGACCGGCGGACCAGGCAAAATACCGGGGCAAAACTGGAGCTTGGGAAGAAAAATGTGGCTGATGACACCACTCGGCTTTTTCAGCATCGTCCAGAAGGCCGAGGACATAAAGCGCGGCACGCTCACCGTTCGCGCTCGAAACGAGACTGACATCGACAACCTCCGAAACGGTCCATTACGAACGTTGGGGCCAACGATCACCAATGCCGGCACCGATTACGCATGCCGTGCGATCGCCCCAAGGGAGGACGTTGCGAAGGCACTGTCAGAACTGGCGATGGGATTGGATTACGCTAACTTCAAAACAGAAGTTGGGAAGAGACAAGGCAAGGCGCGAGCGCACCTGTATGGCGAGGTATGGAATACTCTTTACAAGCTGCAGACCCAGCCAGGCAAATTTCAGCGGGGCTCGGCCACAACGCGACAAGACAACACCCCTGCAATATCCAAGGCGGACTCATACGGCGGCGTATTGGTCGACGGTAATGGCAAGGTGCTGCTGCGCGAGGTTGCAGGGCACTTTGGCGGCTACGTTTGGACCTACGCCAAGGGACGCCCCGACGCTGGAGAGGAACCACAGGAGACGGCGCTGCGGGAACTTAAGGAAGAAACAGGCCATCAGGCGAGGATCATTGGTGCGCTCCAGAAAGTCTATGGCGGCACGACCGTCTCGACCGCGTTCTTTGTTATGGAGCCAATTAACGATCCTGAACCGTTCTCGAAGGAAACTGCCGCAGTCGAATGGTTCACCTTCAGCGAAGCGGCCAAACGGATTGCGTTGACTAAAACAGCCGTCGGGCGCGACAGGGACTTGCAGGTGCTCGCTGACGTGCAGACGTGGCTAACGGAGCGCTGAAAACGCGGACGGGATCTCCCGTCCTGCGGCGCCCCTTCAACGCTCTAGCATCGCAGCCGCTTGGCTATATTGCACCGGGTACAGAAGGGGTCGGCCGGCGTCCGCTCGGGCTCGCTCGGAGACCAGCTAACTCACTCCCACTCGATCGTGCCAGGCGGCTTGCTGGTGACGTCATAGACCACGCGGTTGACGCCCCTCACCTCGTTGATGATGCGGGTAGCGACGTGGCCCAAGAACTTCATGTCGAACGGATAGAAGTCCGCGGTCATGCCGTCGGTCGAGGTCACCGCGCGCAGGCCGACAACGAAATCGTAAGTGCGGTGATCGCCCATCACGCCGACCGTCTTCACCGGCAAGATCACCGCGAAGGCCTGCCAGATGTCGTCATAGAGACCGTGGCGGCGGATCTCCTCGATATAGATTTCGTCGGCATAACGCAGGATATCGAGCTTGTCCTTGGTGATCTCGCCGGGACAGCGGATCGCAAGCCCCGGTCCCGGGAACGGATGGCGTCCGACGAACACCTCGGGCAATCCAAGCTCGCGGCCGAGCGCGCGCACCTCATCCTTGAACAATTCGCGCAGCGGCTCGACGAGCTTCATGTTCATGCGCTCGGGCAGCCCGCCGACATTGTGATGCGACTTGATGGTCACCGACGGTCCGCCGGTGAACGACACGCTCTCGATCACGTCGGGATAAAGCGTGCCCTGCGCGAGGAAATCGGCGCCGCCGAGCTTCTTCGCCTCGGCCTCGAACACCTCGATGAACAGCTTGCCGATGATCTTGCGCTTCTGCTCGGGGTCGTCGACGCCGGCCAGTTCCTTGAGGAACATGTCCTCGGCCTCGACATGGATCAGCGGGATGTTGTAGGCGCCGCGGAACAGCGCCACCACCTTCTCGGCTTCGCCGAGCCGCAGCAGGCCGTGATCGACGAACACGCAGGTCAGCTGGTCGCCGATCGCTTCATGGATCAGCACCGCCGCGACCGCGGAATCCACGCCCCCTGAGAGGCCGCAGATCACCTTGCCGTTGCCGACCTGCTTGCGGATCTTCTCGATCGCCTCGTCCTTGAAGGCGCGCATGGTCCAGTCGCCGGTGAAGCCGGCGATCTTGCGCACGAAGTTGCGGATCAGCGCCGCGCCATGCGGGGTGTGCACGACTTCGAGATGGAATTGCGCGCCGTAGAATTTGCGCTTGTCGTCGGCGATCACCGCGATCGGCGCATTGGGCGAGGTCGCGATGGTGCGGAAGCCTTCGGGCGGCACGGTGACGCGGTCGCCATGGCTCATCCACACCGGATAGCTCTGGCCCTTCTCCCACACGCCATCGAACAGCGGCGAGTCGTCCGTCACCGTCACTTCGGCGCGGCCGAATTCGCGATGGTGGCCGCCCTCGACCTTGCCGCCGAGCTGCTGCGCCATGGCCTGTTCGCCGTAGCAGATGCCGAGGATCGGCACCCCGGCTTCGTAGATCGCGGGCGGGGCGAGCGGCGCGCCCTTCTCATGAACCGAAGCCGGACCACCGGAGAGAATGACGGCCTTGGGCTTCATCTCGCGGAAAGCCTGTTCCGCGCGGCTGAAGGGGACGATCTCGGAATAAACGCCCTCCTCGCGCACCCGCCTTGCGATGAGCTGGGTGACCTGCGAGCCGAAATCGACGATGAGAAGCTTGTCGTGCTGGGGTGTCTGCGCCATGTCGGGTTCTAGAGCATGATTCCGGAAAGTGGAACCCGGTTTTCGAGTGTGTGAGGCCGTCCTTGCCGGCATTGCGGCGGCACAGAGGTAGCGCCAAAACGCCGCCAAATGAGCGGTTTCGGGACGATATCCACGCAAATATGGGCTCGGACGGAGGTTTCGTCACAAGCCCGCCGGTCCCGTGAAGCGGGCGCCGCATGACATTGGCGGCCCGGTATGCTGGATGTGGGTATTCAACCACGCGTGATCGAGACCGGCCCATGACCACCGTAACTCCCGCCAGCCTTGCCGCCGAAGCCGCAGCGATACTGCAAAAGCTCGGGGTGGCGTCCGGGAGCGGGACACTGCCGGCCCGCTCGCCGATCACCGGCGAAGTGATCGCAGAGGTGGCGGAAACCAGCCCGGAGGCCGCCCGTCAGGCGGTAGAGCGCGCCCATGGCGCCTTCCTCACCTGGCGCAATGTCCCGGCGCCCAAGCGCGGCGAACTGGTCCGGCTGCTCGGCGAGGAATTGCGGGCCAGCAAGACCGCGCTCGGCCGGCTGGTCTCGATCGAGGCCGGCAAGATCGTGTCCGAGGGCCTCGGCGAAGTGCAGGAGATGATCGACATCTGCGACTTCGCGGTCGGCCTGTCGCGCCAGCTCTACGGGCTGACGATTGCCACCGAGCGGCCCGAGCACCGGATGATGGAGACCTGGCACCCGCTCGGCGTCACCGGCATCATTTCGGCCTTCAACTTCCCGGTCGCGGTGTGGTCGTGGAATGCGGCGCTCGCCCTCGTCTGCGGCAACTCCATCGTCTGGAAACCGTCCGAGAAGACGCCGCTGACCGCGCTCGCGACGCAGGCGCTGTTCGAGCGCGCCGTGCAGCGCTTCCGGGCCGAAGGCGGAACTGCGCCCGATGGTCTGTCGGCGGTCCTGATCGGGGGCCGCGCACTCGGCGAAATGCTGGCGGATCACCCGCAGGTGCCGCTGGTCTCGGCCACCG
>JAEWHY010000480.1 GCA_023387555.1 Pseudomonadota bacterium | reverse complement strand
GCCAATTGCTCGCGCTCGTCCGAGAACGCAGGAAACCGGTCGATCAGGGCCTCGATCTCGACCATCAAATTGCGGCCGCCCGCTTCCAACGCCGGACGGTCGGGCGACGGAAAACAAAACAGGCCTTCCGCGCCTTCGCGCGTCAGAATCGCACGAAATGCCGCCGGCACCGAAACCCGCCCCTTGGCGTCGAGCTTGAGGATGAAATGGGAAAAGAACCTGTCCACAGGCGCTTCCAGATTCCACGCTCCGGGAAAGCCCCTGCGGCCCGTCGCGCCTCTTTGGGATGAACTGGGCTATCATGGGACAAAATGGGCGTCAATAGAACCAAGGCGGCGCGCGAGCGACCCCATTGAGCCTGCTTAACCTTAAGGAAGGTTAAAGCGCTCCCGCTCGCCCATCGGAAATTGCCGCTGCGGGCTTCAAATTTCGGTTTAGGCGCCTTGCAACCCGAGCATGCAGGAACCCGGCGCTCCTCAAAAAATGCGGAACGACATGCGCACACCCGCGTTGGCTCACCAGTGCGTAGCGCCGCTTCGAACTGAGCGAACCCGCTGCACCAGAGTTTCCATTTCCGAACAAGGAGGCGATTTATGTTGAAGAGGATGATGATCACCACAGCGCTGACCGGATTGATGGTCGGCGGCGCGCTGGCGCAGACGAACCAGCCGGCTGACTCTCAGCCGATGCAGCCGCAAGCGACGCAGCCGACACCGGGTGCCAGCCCCTCGAGCCCCTCGACGGCTGCCGGCGATGCCAAGTTCATCAACTCGCAGAGTGGTGACCAGTGGCTGTCTTCGAACTTCATCGGCGTCGACGTGGTCGGCCCCGATAACGAGAAGATCGGCGATGTGACCGACATCCTCTTCGACAAGAGTGGCAACGTGGTCGGCTACGTCGTCGGTGTCGGCGGCTTCCTCGGCATCGGCGCGAAGAACGTGGCGCTTGCACCGTCGTCGTTCCAGGTCATGTCGAACGCCGATCGCGGTACCACGGGCACCGCGACCAGCGCGTCCGCTGACGACGTCAAGCTGAAGCTGAACATGACCAAGGATCAGTTGAAGCAGGCCGCCACCTTCGAGTCCAAGCGCGATCAGGACGCAAAGTCCCGCTCGGCGCAGCCGGCGCCCGGCGGCAGCACAAACCGCCCCGCGCCGCGATAAGCGGCCCGGCAGTTACACACGGGAGGCCCGCGGCCGGTCGTTTCGACCGGCCGCTCTTTTTTGTTGCGTGGCCAAATTGCAACTAGCCGATCCCGATGGTTTGCCCCTCGCTTGCGATGGGCCCGGCGTTCCAATAGGACGGAATAATGATGTCGTTCGAGCCGGACACCATGCTCGTCCATGAGGTGGTGCCATCCCCCAATCATGGTGAGCGCGCCGGCGACCGCGTGCCGGACATGATCCTCTTGCATTACACCGGCATGCCCGACGCCGATAAGGCGTTGCAGTGGCTTTGCTCGCCGGAGAGCGAGGTGTCGTGCCATTATTTCATCGCTGAAGACGGCCGCATCATCCAGTGTGTGCCGGAGGCGCGGCGCGCCTGGCATGCCGGGGAAGGCAGCTGGGCTGGCGAAACCGATATCAACTCATGCTCGATCGGTATCGAGATTGCCAATCCCGGACACGATCACGGCTATTCGGATTTTCCCAGGCGCCAGATTGCCGCCGTCATCGCGCTGTGCCGCGCCATCCTGCACCGCCGATACATTCGGCCCGAACGAATCCTCGCCCATTCCGACGTCGCGCCCTCGCGCAAACGCGATCCCGGCGAGAAATTTCCCTGGATGACCCTGCACCGCGCCGGGATCGGCCAATGGGTCCCGCCCGCGCCGATCGTACCCGGACCAAGCTTTGAGTTCGGCGACTCCGGCGACGCCGTGCAGAATTTCCAGACGGCGCTGCGCGAATATGGATACGGGGTCGAGGCCGACGGCTATTTCGATCAGGCGACCCGCGACGTCGTGACTGCGTTCCAGCGCCATTTCCGCCCTGCCCTGTGCGACGGCAAATTCGATTCGTCGACCCTGCACACATTGCGCTCGCTGATCGAAGTCGCACGGGCCGATCGCACCACCCATGAGGGCGCGGACGCCGCCGCACAATTTCCGCCGATCCCGCAATTGCCCGTCACCGGGTGATCGGGCAACGGAAGGCTTGACGCCGCTCTCATTCCTCCCCACCCATAGAACCGTCAGTCGGCTGGACGGCCGCTCCGCCAAATCCCGAAAGGGCGGCGGGGAGGAAAGTCCGGGCTCCACGGACAAACGGTGCCGGATAACGTCCGGCGGGGGCGACCCCAGGGAAAGTGCCACAGAAAAGCAGACCGCCTGCTTTCCGTCCCGCTTGCGGGACGCGCGAGTCGGCAAGGGTGAAACGGTGCGGTAAGAGCGCACCGCGTTTCCGGCAACGGAAACGGCACGGTAAACCCCACCGGGAGCAAGACCGAATAGGAGCGGTGCGAGGCCATGTCCTCGGGTCAGTCCGGACCAGCCGCTCGGGTAGGTTGCTTGAGGCGCCGGGCAACCGGCGTCCCAGATGAATGGCCGTCACGTTCGTCGCCTCGGCGGCGGGCCATACAAAACCCGGCTTACAGGCCGGCTGATGCCTATGAGGGCCCGGCGCGGAAACGCTCCGGGCCCTCGCCACATAAGATGCCCGGCCCTATATGTGGTTGGCTCTCCGTGGACGGCGAGCGCAGCGCCCAGTGAGTCCTTCCATGGATCAGCGCACCCCGCCCTGGCTCTCGCGCCTGAAGAGCATGAAGTTCAACGTGCTCGGTCCCGGCCTCGTGACCGGCGCCGCCGACGACGACCCGTCCGGGATTGCGACCTATTCCCAGGCCGGCGCGCAATTCGGCTACAGCCTGCTCTGGACCGTCTTCCTCACAACGCCGTTCATGATTGCCATCCAGCTCGTCAGCGCCTTCATTGGGCGGGTGACCGGCAAGGGGATCGCTGCGAACGCGAAGGCGCTCTATGGGGGCGCCGCGCTCTATGCGCTCGTCTCGCTGCTGGTGGTGGCCAATGTGATCAACATCGCCGCCGACATCGCCGCAATGAGCGAAGCTCTCTACCTCGTTGTCGGCGGACTGAGGCACGAACATGCGCTGATCTTCGCGGCAGCATCGGTGCTGCTTCAGGTCTTCGTGCCGTATCGCCGCTACGCGCCGATCTTGAAATGGCTGACGCTGGTGCTGTTTCTTTATGTCGGCGTCGTCTTCACCGTGAAAATTCCATGGCGTGAGGTCGCCGCCGGCACCTTGCTGCCGAGGATCGAATTCACCGCCGATTATCTGGCCCTTCTGGTCGCAGTGCTCGGCACCACAATCAGCCCGTATCTGTTTTTCTGGCAGGCCTCGCAGGAGGTGGAGGAGATGCAGCGCCGCAAGCGGCGTCGGCCACTGAAGGAATTGCCGCGCGGCGGCACCGGCGAGACACGGCGGATCATCGCCGACACCAGCATCGGCATGGTGTTCTCGAACAGCATCGCCTTCTTCATCATGGTCACCACCGCGGCGACCCTGCACGCGCAGGGCATCACCAATATCGAGACCGCCGCCGATGCCGCGAATGCGCTTCGCCCGATCGCGGGCGATTTCGCCTTTTTCCTGTTCGCACTCGGCATCATCGGCACCGGACTGCTCGCCATTCCAGTGCTTGCGGGGTCGGCGGCCTATGCGGTCGCGGAATTATACGAATGGCCGTCCTCGCTGGAGGCCAGCGTGCCGCGCGCGGTCGGCTTCTACGCCATCATCGCCGCCTCCACGCTGATCGGGTTCGGCCTCACCTTCACGCCGCTCGACCCGATCCGGATGTTGATCTGGAGCGCCATCATCAACGGTGTCGTTGCGGTCCCGATCATGGCGATGATGATGCTGATCGTTACCCACAAGTCGACAATGGGCCGCTTTCGTGCGAGCCGCCTTCTCGCGATCGCGGGCTGGGGCGCTACCACGCTGATGGCCGCGACCGTGACCGCGATGGTCGTCTCGATGGTGATATAGGCTTCGTCCTGCACCGCTGCATACGCATTGCGCCCGTGCGCGGAACGCACTGGTTGACGTATGCGCCTCTCAATACCGTGCCCCGCTCCCCAACGACCCCTCACCCCGCGTCCCGCATCCGATGCTAGCCAACCGCCAGAATCTCGGACTGTTGCTCGGCGTGCTCGGCGTCGCGGTGTTTGCCGGAAGCCTGCCGGCGTCGCGCATCGCGGTGACCGAGGTCAGCCCGTATTTCCTGACGGCAATGCGCGCCACGCTAGCCGGGTTTGGCGGCGTTGCGATGCTTGCGATCACCCGCCGGACGCTGCCGCCGCGCACAGCGTGGTGGCCGCTGGTCATCATCGCCGTCACACTCGTGCTCGGCTTCCCGCTTCTGTCGGCCATCGCGATGGTAAGCATCCCGTCCTCGCATGGCGGAGTCATCCTCGGGATCATGCCGCTCGCGACCACCGCGGCGGCTGCGCTGATCGAGGGCGAACGGCCGAGCCCGGGTTTCTGGATCGCCGCGACTGTCGGGTCGGCGCTGGTGATGACTTTTGCGATCTATCGCAGCGGCGGCTATGCGCTTTCCGCCGGCGATGTCCTGCTGCTGGCCGCGATCGTGTGCGGTGCCGTCGGCTATACCTATTCCGGGCGGCTCGCCGGGCTGATGCCCGGATGGGAAGTCATTTCCTGGGCGGTCGCGCTGTCGCTGCCGGTGTCGCTGCTGGCCGCGTTCCTGACCTGGCCCGCCGATGCAACGACGATTTCGGCGCGCGTCTGGACCGCAATCGTCTACGCCGGGTTGATGGCGCAGTTCGTCGGTTTCTTCCTGTTCAATGCCGCGATGGGCATGGCTGGGATCGCGCGCATCGGCCAAATCGGACTGCTGCAACCCTTCTTCGTGGTCCTGATCGCGGCGATGTTCGCGCGCGAGCCGATCGACCCGCTCACCATCGCATTTGCGATCGTCGTGGTCGTGACCGTTGCGGTCGGCACGCGCCTGCGTGTTGGCCGCCCGTCAACGAAAGTGTGAGCTTTACTCGGCCGCCTGACGCGCGGCCTGCTCCTCGCTGTATAGGCGCGACAGGATGCGGCGTGCCTGGATGCCGCGGGCATCGGCGTGAATATCTACTTGCGAGTCCGAAGGATCGGCGTCGATCACGCGCTGCTGCGCCTCGAACACGTCCTTGTCTTCGAGGAAGGCGATCTTGACCTGCTCGAAGATCATGTCGGTGAGCTTCTCGTTCTTCACGTCGAAATCGTGCGCCTGCGCCCAGAAATAATGCGAGGTGTTCTCGGTCTCCGGCGTGATCGCATTCAGATTGCGCATGTTAATGCCGTTGACGAAGGTGCCTTCCGGCGCGCCGGTCCCGGTCGGGGTCGCCCCGACCGACAGACGCAGGAAAGCCGGCGGCAGGAAATCGATGAACTGCCAGCGGTCGACGTTGGTCGTGAAGTTGCCGGCCTTCACGTAGGTCGGCGGCGCCGGCTTGTCGATCATCCAGCGCGTCACCAGTACGCCACCCGGCGTGCGCTTCACCCGCACCTCTGCATTCTCGGCGACCGCGGCATTGCCGATGGTCGATTCATGCACGAAGGCCAGATGCGTCAGGTCGAGCAGATTGTCGACGATCAGCTGCCAGTTTGCCTTGACATGGATATAGGTGCCCTTGGCACCCCAGTCGGGTGAATCGAGATAGTGATAGTCGGGGATCGTCGCCGGATCGGCGAGCGCGGGATCACCCATCCAGATCCAGACCCAGCGGTAGCGCTCGACCACCGGATAGGCCTTCACACGTGCCGCGTCCGGAATCTGCTCCTGCCCTGGAATGCGTACGCATTTGCCGGTCCCGTCGAACCGCAGGCCATGATAGTGGCATTGCAGCAGACCGCCATCGACCACCTTGCCCATGGAGAGCGGCACGCGCCGATGCGGACACTTGTCTTCCATCGCGATCGCGTTGCCTTCGGCGTCGCGGAACAGCACCACCGGCTCGTTCAGGATGGTGCGGCCGAGCGGCTTCGTGCCGAGTTCATGATCCCAGGCCGCGACGTACCAGAAATTTTTCAGGAACATTCTCGTCTCCCTTGCGACAGCGCGTCTTGGCGCGCGCCTACAACATTTCCTTGATCGCCTTGATCACCCGGCGATCGATACTGATCAGGTCGCTGCCCGGCGGCACTCCGAAATGCGCCCGTTCGTCGTCCGATACCGAACGCCCCTGCAGCAGCACGCGGCCATCCGACGTCAGATAGATCGAGGGAGCATCCTCCTGCGTCTCGTCCTGCCAGACCAGTTCTACCCGAAAATGCAAGCGGCCCCTCCTCTGCGGCAGGCTTCAACCGTTCGAAATTCGGTACACCCAAATCGCCATGCTTTGAAGCGCGAACGAACGGAGCCGACGATCTGTCCTAGCGGTCGAACATTGTCGAGGGGAGCCAGAGCGCGATTTGCGGGAATACGGCCAAGAGCGCAACCGCGACGCACATCAGGAAGAAGAACGGCATGCTGTAGCGCGCGACCACGAAGAGGTTGCGGCCGGTGAGGCTCTGCAGAACATAGAGATTGAACCCGACCGGCGGCGTGATCTGCGCCATTTCGACCACCAGCACGATGTAGATGCCGAACCAGATCAGATCGAAGCCGGCCTTTTCGACCAGCGGGATAATGATCGAGGTGGTCAGCACCACCATCGAAATACCGTCGAGAAAGCAGCCGAGCAGGATGTAGAAGGCGGTCAGCGCGGTGAGCAATTGCCATTGCGTCAGGCCGAGCCCGGAAATCCACTCCGCCAGATTTCGCGGGATACCGGTGAAGCCCATCGCGGTGGTGAGAAACGCTGCGCCCGCCAGGATAAAGGCGATCATGCAGCTGGTGCGGGTCGCGCCGAGCAGCGATGCGGCGAAATTGTCGCGATCGAGCGAACCCATCCACCACGACAGCAGCAAGGCGAGCGCCACACCGACCACCGCAGCCTCGGTCGCGGATGCGATCCCGCCATAGATCGAACCGATCACACCGGCGATCAGCAGCATCACCGGGATCAGGCGCCGCGACGCCGAAATCCGCTGCATCAGCGGTATCGTTGGCTCGGCCGGCGGCATGTGCTGCTTGTTGACCAGCGCCCAGACCGCAATGAAGCCCATGAACAGCGCGATCAGCATGATGCCCGGCATCACGCCGGCAATGAACAGCCGCGCAATCGACTGGTCGGTCGCCGAGGCGTAGACGATCATGATGATCGACGGCGGGATCAAAAGGCCGAGCGTGCCGGAGCCGGCGAGCGTTCCGATCGCCATGCGCTCGTCATATCCGCGGCGCTTGAGTTCGGGCAGCGAGATCCGGCCGATGGTGGCGCAGGTTGCCGCCGAGGAACCGGAGACCGCGGCGAAAATCCCGCAGCCGACGACATTCACGTGCAGCAGCCGGCCCGGCAGCCGCCGCTGCATCCACGGCGCCAGCGCCTCGAACATGTCGTCTGACAATTTGGTCCGGTACAGGATCTCGCCCATCCATATGAACATCGGCAGGGCCGTCAGGTCCCATGAATTGGAGGCCTGCCACATCGAGGCTGCGAGCGCCTGGCCCGGCGGCGTCGAGACGGTCACGGCCATCGCGAGATAGCCGATCGCGCCGAGCGCCAGCGCGACCCATATCCCCGAGGCGAGCAGCACCAGCAGCAGCACGATCAGGATCAGCGAAAGTTCGACGACGCCCATCACTCGCCCTTCCCGAGCGTGATCGCATCTTCGGACGCCTGAAAGCTCGGCGCGCGCTTGCGCAGTACGATCAGGAATTCATCGATCAGCGCGATGGTGAGAATGATGGCTCCCGCCGCCATCGCAGCCTGCGGAACCGCGAGCGGAAAGCGGATCACGCCGGGGGACACTTCATCAAACCGGAAGGAGACGAAGGCGAAATTGACCAGCTGCCAGGCAACATAGGCGGACAGCAGCGCAGACGCGCCGAACGCCCACAACTCGAGCCCATGGCGCGCACGCGGGGGCAAGCTCTGCAACAGCATGGTGATCCGGATATGAGTGCCGGATTTGAGCGTCCCCGCGAGCGCCAGAAAACTTGCGGCGGCGAGCAGCGAGCCGGAGAATTCCGCGAGCGACAGAATGACAATTCCGATCGGCTCGAAGCCGACGAGCCGCAGCGCGCCGTCGATCAGCCGCCCTCCGAGCTGGGCGCCGATCAGGAGCGCGATCGCGACCAGGCAGCCGGCGGACAGCCACAGCGCGGCGGCGTAGAGCTTATCGAGAGCGGCGCGCATGGGCGGCGGATAGCACCCCTCCGCCGCAGGCGGAGAGGGCGCTGGAGGGTCTATTTCCTGTAGTCCTCCAGCATCTTCTGGCCGTCCGGTCCGGCCTTCGACGCCCATTCCGCGGCGATGGTCTCACCGATCTTGGCAAGCCCGGCCTTCAGGTCGGTGGTGGGCTCCAGCACGATGATCTTGGCATCCTTCAGCGCCTTGGTCTTGATCGCCATTTCCTCCTGCGACGCCTTCCAGCCGCGCTCCTCGGCGGCTTTGGCCGCGTCAAGCACCGCCTTCTGTTCGTTCGGCTTCAGCTTGTCGAACGCCGCCTTGTTCACAAAGACGATGTTGCGCGGCAGCCAGGCCTGGGTGTCGATGTAATGCGTCAGATAATCCTGGGCCTTGGTATCGACGCCGGTCGAGGCCGAGGTAATCATGACGTCGACACGCCCGGTGGCGAAGGCGGTCGGCAGATCAGGCACCTCGATCTGGGTCGGAATGGCTCCCGCGAGCGCGGCAATGCGGCCAATTGTCGGATTATAGGTGCGGAATTTCACGCCCTTCAGGTCGTTGACCGAATTGATCTCACGCTTGGCATAGAGCCCCTGCGGCGGCCACGGCACCGCGTAGAGCAGCATCAGGCCCTCGGATTCGAGCTGCTTCTGCAGATAGGGCTTCTGCACATCGTATAGCTTTTTCGCGGCGTCATATCCGGTGGCGACGAAGGGCAGCGAGTCCGCCGCATAGATCGGCGCTTCATTGCCGGCCAGCGATTGCAGGATTTCGCCGATCGGCGCCGTCCCCTGCCGGACCGCACGCTTGATCTCCGGATGCTTGAACAGCGACCCCGCCGAATGGATCTTGACCTTCAGGGCCCCTCCGGTCGCCTGATCGATATCGTTGGCGAATTGTGCGGCATTGCGCGTATGGAAATTGGCGTCCGGATAGGGCACCGGCATGTCCCAAGAGGTCTGGGCCTGACCGGCCCCCGCAAGTCCGAGTGAAACCACGGCAACGGCGACGGCACGGATCAGCATCGTCATCTGGCTCTCTCCTGAAAGGCACGAACCCGGCAGCAGCAGCAACTTCTGCTAGCATCGCGCCGAAACGCCGCACCTTGCAAGGGGGACTGGATTTCGCGGCGCGACCGGGCGCGATTTCAACAGGTTCGGAACGCGGGCGCATGTCTTTCCGCAGCGGACATGCTAACGGCGGGGCCTCATCCCTCGGAAGGCTGCGGAACTCGTTTGACCAAGAGCGCACTCGACAAGGACCTGAAGAAGGTCGTCCGGATCGAACATGCGACGCAGGATCTGGCCCGCTCGCTGGCCACGCCGGGACTTCTGATCCTGTTTCTGATGGGCAGCGTGGTGCTCGCGAGCCTGTCGGTTTCCCAGGGGCCGCTCACCTATCTGGTGGTGATCGCGGCGCTGATCGCCGCCTATATGGCACTGAGCATCGGCGCCAACGACGTCGCCAACAACATGGGCCCCGCGGTCGGCAGCCGGGCCCTGACGATGGGCAGCGCACTGGCGATCGCAGCCGTCTGCGAAGCCGCCGGAGCGCTGATTGCCGGGGGCGACGTGGTGACGACGATCTCGCGGGACCTGCTGCAGCCGGACGCCGATCTGCCGCCCATCAATTTCGTGCTCGTGATGTCGGCGGCCCTGCTCGCGGCCGCGGTCTGGGTCCATCTGGCGACCTTTCTGGGCGCACCCGTCTCCACAACGCATTCGGTGGTCGGCGGCGTGATGGGGGCTGGCATCACTGCCGCCGGCATCGACATGGTGGTGTGGCCGGTGATCGGCGCCATTGTCGCAAGCTGGGTGATCTCGCCGCTGATGGGCGGGCTGATCGCGGCCGCCCTGCTCGGCTTCATCAAATGGGGCGTTCTGTATCGCGCCGACAAGATCAGCGCGGCGCGCCGCTGGGTGCCGGCGATCATCGCGCTGATGTCTGGCGTCTTCACCATGTATCTCGTGGCCAAAGGCTTGAGCCGGATTTGGGAGCCGCCAGTCGCGGTCATCGTCGCCGCCGGTGGGCTTGCATTTGCTGGCGGCTACGCCGCCGCGCGGCCCTGGGTGAGCACGCGCGCCCTGGTGATGGAAAATCGCCGCAAGGATGTGAGTTCCCTGTTCACCCTGCCGCTGATCTGTTCCGCCGCGCTTTTGTCGTTCGCGCATGGCGCCAATGACGTCGCCAACGCGGTCGGCCCGCTGGCCGCCATCGTGTCCACCGTCTCAAGCGGCGAGGCCTCGCCGGACCAGGTCGAATTGCCGTTCTGGGTGCTGCTGATCGGCGCGGTCGGCATCGCGATCGGCCTCGCCCTGTTCGGGCCGAAGCTGATCCGCACGGTTGGCGAGAAAATCACCAAGATGGACACGATCCGCGCCTTCTGCGTGGCGCTATCGGCGGCGATCACGGTGCTCGTCGCGTCCGCGCTCGGGATGCCGGTCTCCTCAACCCATATCGCGATCGGGGCGATTTTCGGGGTGGGCTATCTGCGCGAATTTCTCACCAACAAGGGCGTACCCAATCCCGCCGTGCGGCCGCGCTCGCTGTTCCTCGAGCCGTCGACCCTCAATGCGACGCCGGAACAGGCGCTGCTGAATTTCCGCAAGCGCGAGCGGCGCAAGCTGGTCCGCCGCCAGCACGTCCTTGGCATTGCAGCCGCGTGGGTAATCAGCGTTCCGGCCACCGCGATGCTGGCCGGCGTGTTCTACGCCATCATGACCGCTTTCGTCGGCTGAGCGGAGCGCAGCGCGTGATGGTGGACGCGCGTGACGAGGTCCACCAGTTGAGGATCGGACAAGAGGCGACGGGCCTCGGGCAGGATCGCCCAGTGCCGATGCCGCCGGTCCTTTTCTGGCCAGTCCTGGAGCTGCCGGACCACCCGCAACGGAAACATCTGCACCTCGATCGGCGCCGTCCGGATGCTGCCCTTGAAGCCGCGATAGCGGCCGACCGGCGTGGTTTCCACATCGCCCTCGACCCCTGCCTCCTCGAACGCCTCGCGCGCGGCGACTTGCCACAGGTCATAGCCCTCGATCAGCGCCCCCTTCGGGAAGATCCAACGGCCGGTCCCACGCGAGGTGATGAGCAGGAAAACCGGTGTGTTCCTGACGATGGTATAGGGAATGGCCCCAGCCTGCAGCGCCGGCTCGACGCCGTTGCCCCCGAGCCGCGTCCTGATCCATTGTCCGAAACGCTGATTCACCACCAATTCGGTCTTCTCCTGTGTAACGGGATGCATTGGGCCGAGTCGGTGCGCCCGTCAAACGCCCCAACCCGGCGCCGCATGCGGGTTGCGGCGACGCTCCAATCATAAGAGCATGACGCCTCGATCACGCTCCCGCAAATCCCCCGCATGACCCGAAAACACGCCTCACCGTCCGGATCCTGGGACTTCTGGATCGACCGCGGCGGAACCTTCACCGATATCGTCGGACGCAAGCCGGATGGCCATCTGGTCGCGCACAAGCTGCTGTCGGAAAATCCCGAAGCCTACCGCGATGCCGCCGTGCAGGGCATCCGGGAACTGCTCGGGCTGACGGCCGGCGAGCCGATCCCGCCGGGGCGGATCGGCGCGGTCAAGATGGGCACGACGGTCGCGACCAATGCCCTGCTCGAGCGCAAGGGCGAGCGTACGCTGCTGGTGACGACGACAGGCTTCCGGGATGCGCTGCGCATTGGCTATCAGGCGCGGCCGAAGATCTTCGCGAAGGAGATCATCAAGCCGGACATGCTGTTCGAGCGGGTGATCGAAATCGACGAGCGGGTGCGGGCCGATGGCACTGTGGAGCGCGCACCCGATGTCTCCGCGATCGCACCGCAGCTGCAGCGCGCTTATGACGACGGCATTCGCGCGGCCGCGATCGTATTCATGCATGCCTACCGCTATCCCGAGCACGAGCGGCAGGTCGCCGAACTGGCGCGGCGCATCTTTCCGCAGGTCTCGGTCAGCCACGAAGTCTCGCCGCTGATCAAGCTAGTCGGCCGCGGCGATACCACCGTGGTCGATGCGTATCTGTCGCCGATTTTGCGCAGATATGTGGAGCAGGTGGCGGGGGAGCTCAATGCGCAGGCATCTTCTC
>JAEWHY010000323.1 GCA_023387555.1 Pseudomonadota bacterium | reverse complement strand
TGGGTCACCAGCGGAGGATAACAAGTTGGCCGCCCGTGCCTGGGCGTCTGTCCTCCGGGGTTGTCGCAGAGCAAGCCTCAAACACCGCGCGCGGAACGCCGGAATCTTTCGGCGGTCCGTGGTGACTATCGCTCATGCGCTTTCACATTCGCGCATGAGGCCATGGGCTTGGCTGAAAGCCCGGCGTTCCGCGCGCCCTTGGATTTTCCAAGGGAGAGGAATGCGAAATGGAAATACGGGCGCGCCCGCGCCGGCCAAATAACAGGGCTGGCGGAGCTTTGCTTCTTCCCCTCCCCCCATGAGCGAAGCGAATGGCGGGGAGGGTGGCGAGTGCGAAGCGCGAGCCGGGTGGGGGGAGTTTGCCCCGCGGAGGCAACATCGAGTCGATGGCCGCAAGCCCCCCACCCCGATCTCCTTCGCTGCCGCTCAGTCGATCGACCCTCCCCACCGCTGCGCGGGGGGAGGGACAAGAGAAGCACTCCGCTTACGCAGCGTTGTCACAACACCATCCGCACCGCGATCCCGAGCGCCGCCATGATCACCACGATCTCCACCAGTCCGCGATGGAAGCGGAACGCCAGCAGCGCCGCGATGACGGCAAGCGCCGCGGTCTTGAGATCGAGCGCCAGCGGATCGAAGGCGTACCAGCGCAGGAAGCCCGTATGCTGTTCGGTGACATGACCGAACAGCACATGCAGCGCGAACCAGACCGTCAGGTTGAGGATGACGCCGACCACGGCCGCCGTGATCGCCGCAAGTGCGCCGGTCAGCCTGCGGTTGGAGCGCAATTGCTCGACGAACGGCGCGCCGGCGAAGATCAGGAGCATCGATGCCGCGAATGTCACCCAGGTGGTCATCACCGCGGCGATCATGCCGGCGGTCACCGGCGAGAACGGCGCGGGGGCGCGAAAGCCGGCGAGGAAGCCGACGAATTGCGTCACAAGAATCAGCGGACCGGGCGTGGTTTCTGCAAGGCCAAGCCCGTCCACCATTTCGGCGGCGGTCATCCAGCCCTGCTTGTCCACCGCCTCCTGCGCCATATAGGCGAGCAGCGCATAGGCGCCGCCGAAGCTCACGGTCGCGAGCTTGGAGAAGAAGGTGCCGATTGTGACCAGCACATGGTGCGGCCCCAGCAGCAGCACGGCGATCGCAACCGGCGTCCACCACAGCACGAGTCCGACGATGGTTGCGGTCGCCGCCTGCCGCCAGCGCCCCGGCACCGGCGGCGGATAAACGCCATCGGTCTGGATGGCGAGCCATTGCGGCGCGCGCCGTGCGACCAGATAGCCGGTGAGCCCGGCGGCAATCACGATCAGCGGGAACGGCAGCGACAGGAAGAAGATGCCGATGAAGGCCGCCGCGGCGATCGCCATCAGCAGATTGGTCTTGAGCGCGCGCTTGCCGATGCGGACCAGCGCTTCCACGACGATCACCAGCACCGCCGCCTTGATGCCGAACAGCGCGCCATCGATCAGCGGCACGCCCTGGCCGACCGCATAGATCAGGCTCAACCCGAGCATCAGGAGCGCGCCCGGCAGGACGAACAGGACGCCGGCCACGATCCCGCCGCGCACGCCATGCATCAGCCAGCCGATATAGGTCGCGAGCTGTTGCGCCTCCGGACCGGGCAGCAGCATGCAGAAATTCAATGCATGCAGGAAACGCGGCTCGTCGACCCACTTCTTCTCGTCGACCAGGATCCGATGCATCAGCGCGATCTGGCCGGCGGGTCCGCCGAAGCTGAGGCAGCCGATCTTGAACCAGACGCGCAGCGCGTCCGCGAAAGCCGGTGTGGCGCGCGCGGGCGGCGCCTGTTCGATGGTGGTCATGTCAGGCGGCTTTTGCGGGCCAGTTGTGACGCTCGGATGACGCAAAGCGTAACCACGCGAACAGCGCGTCGTAAATCGCAAATCCGTGCTGCAGCAGACCGTGGTCGTCGTCGCCGGCGAGTTCGGACAGGCCGAGCGACACCGCATGCAGGCCTGCCGCTTCCGGCGCAAGGTCCGGACGGGCGGTGTCGGCGCCGCGCACGATCAGCGCAAGACGGGCGAGCGATGGCTCGCTTTCGAGGCCGAAGACCGTGAGCATGGTGTCGAACGAGCAGCGCTCGCCTTCGTGCGACAACGCCACGCCTTCGATATCGAAGGCGATCGCGCCGGTCTCCTGCGCGACCGCGGCCACTTGCGGCGGGTCCACGAAGAGGAAGCGAGCCTGCGGGTCGATGAAGCGCCGGATCAGCCAGGGACAGGCGATGCGGTCGATCTTCGGCCGCCGCCGGGTCACCCAGAGGCTGGGCGAAGCCGCTGCGAAAGTCCGGAGCGCATCGGCATCGACCAGCGGCAATCCGGCCGCCCGCCATGCGTCGAAGCCCCCGCCGAGAATGCAGGCGGCAAAGCCCCGCGCGCGCAACTGCGCGGCCGCCATCTGGCTGCGCTCGTGTCCATGGGCGCAGGCCACGACGATTCCGGTTCCGGGATCGAAGTTCCACGATGCCGCATCGTGCGGATCGCGCAGGATTGCACCCGGCAGCTGTTTGCCGGTCGCCGCGAGGGCGTCGGCCTTGCGCACGTCGACGATGAGCGGGGCGCCGGATGTTCCGATCCTGCGCCACAATTGTTCCGGCGAGATTGAAAAATGCAAAGGCATGCGCCTCCTCCATTGCGAAGGAGACGGTGCTTGGGCCTTGCGAGCCTTGGAAAGCGGGGCGACCGTCACAGGCCCCACAAGGTTAGGATAGGCCGGTCATGCCGGACTTGCAATGTCGCGGCCCAGCTAATCCTTCTGGCATCTCGCGCGGCGCGTCCGACTTCGGTACAGAGAGAGATGACCTCAGGTCTGCAGCCAACCGACGCCGAGCAGGTGCGTGCCAGATTGACCGGCATCGCCCTGATGTGCGGCGCGGTGCTGAGCTTCGCCTGCCTCGATGCCATCGCCAAATATCTCAACGGCTATATGGACACGCTGCAGGTGGTCTGGGCGCGCTATACCGGCGCTTTCATCCTGACCCTGTTCATCTTCAACCCGGTCTCGCGGCCCGGGATGCTGCGCACCAAGCGGCCGGTACTGCAGCTCGTGCGCTCGGCGATGCTGCTGGGCTCGACACTCACGAATTTCCTCGCCTTCCGGTATCTGCAACTCGACCAGGCGCTCTCGATCCTGTTTTCGACCCCGTTCATGGTTGCGATCCTGGCGGGACCCATGCTTGGCGAATGGATCGGCTGGCGGCGCTGGCTCGCGATCATGGTCGGGTTTTCCGGCGTGATCCTCGTCACCCGGCCGGGTGCCGGCGGGGTCCATTGGGCGGCGCTCCTGTCTGTCGCGAGCGCGGTCTTCTATGCGCTTTACATTGTCTCGACCCGCATCCTGTCGCGCAGCGACTCGAGCGACACGACGCTGTTCTATTCCAATCTGGTTGGTGCGGTCGCGATGTTGCCGGTGCTGCCGTTCGTCTGGCAGACGCCGGATGACCCCTTCATCATCTTCCTGATGGTGGCCTTCGGCGCCTTCGGAAGCTTCGGACACTATCTCCTGATCGTCGCGCACCGGCTGGCGCCGGCCTCTGTGCTGGCGCCCTTCATGTACACCCAGCTGCTGTGGGCGACTGGCTTCGGCTATTTCGTGTTCGGCGACATTCCGAACCGCTGGACGCTGGCCGGGGCGTCGCTGCTGATCGCGTCAGGACTTTACCTTCTGCATCGTGAAAGGGTGCGTGGGACCGCCTGATGTTGGGCTTCCGTTTGCAGCAGGCCGCGACCTTGCGCGCATCGCGGGGCGGCCGATTTGGCAGTTCAACATCGTCCGATCCTGGACTAAAGTCCCGGCGCGCGAGGGAACGTAACCAGAGACAAAAATGCTCGACAAAGCCAATGAGACCAAACCTGGCCTGAACGACGATATCGGCGAGGAGAAGCGGCTCGAGATGTATCGCCTGCAGGTTCTGCTGCGGGAAGCCGAGCAGCGGGCCTTCGATTTGTTTCTGCAGAATCTGGTGAAGGGGACGAGCCATCTGTCGCTCGGGCAGGAGGCGGTGGCCGCCGGCTTTGCCGCCGCGATGAAGCCGGGCGATCTGTCCTTCTGCACTTACCGCGGCCACGCCCACACGCTGGCCCGCGGCGTGCCGGTCGAGTTGGTGCTCGGCGAATTGATGGGCCGCGACAACGGCCTGATGCGCGGCAAGGGCGGGTCGATGCACCTGACCTCGGTCGAACATGGCGTGATGGGGTCTTATGCCATCATCGGCGCACATTTGCCGATCGCCTGCGGCGCGGCCTGGCGTGCACAATACAAGGGGCAGGGCGACGTGTCGGTCTGCTTCTTCGGCGACGGCACGACGAATATCGGTGCGTTCCACGAGGCGTTGAACTTTGCCGCGGTCTGGAAGCTGCCGGTGATCTTCGTGTGCGAGAACAACCATTACATGGAATACACGCCGATCCGCGATGTGACGGCGGTGCCGCATCCTGCCGCCGACCGCGCTTCGGCCTACGGGCTCGAGCGCATCATCGTGGATGGTAACGACGCCGACGAAGTCTATCGCACGGCGATGACCGCCTATGCCAAGGCGCGCAAGGGCGATGGACC
>JAEWHY010000321.1 GCA_023387555.1 Pseudomonadota bacterium | reverse complement strand
GTGTTGAGCCGGTCGAGCACCGCCGGCGGCGTGTCGCCCGGCGCGAAATAGATGAAGCCGGAATTCGACTCGAAACCCGGAAAGCCCTGCTCGCCGACGGTCGGCACATCCGGCAGCTGGTTGACGCGGGTCGGATGCGCGACGCCGATCGCGCGCAGCTTGCCGGCCTGGACCAGCGGCGCCGCATTCGGGGTGTTGGCGAACGCCATCTGGATGTTGCCGGAAATCGCATCCGTCAGCACCTGGCCCATGCCCTTGTAGGGGACATGCACCATGTCGGTACCGGACAGTTTCTTCAGTTCCTCGGTGCCGAGATGAAACGAGGTGCCGATGCCGACCGAACCGTAGTTGATGGTGCCGGGCCTGGCCTTGGCGAGATCGAGCAACTCCTTGAGGTTCCTGGCCGGGACATCGTTGTTGACCACGATGGTATGCGGCGTGACGCCGGCATAGGTGATCGGCGCCAGGTCCTTCAGTGTGTCGTAGGGCAGCGACTTGAACAGGCTCGGATTGATCGAGACGGTATTGCCGACCAGCAGCAGCGTGTGCCCGTCGGGCGCGGCCTTCGCCACCGCGCTGGTGCCGATCTGCGTCGCGCCACCGCCGCGGTTCTCGATGGTCAGCGGCTGGCCGAGGCGCTTGCCGACATGGTCGGACATGGTGCGGGCGATGATGTCGGAGGTGCCGCCCGGCGTGTAGGGAATGATGACGCGGATCGGCTGGGTCGGCGTCCATTGCTGCGCGAAGGCCGGCGCCGAAAATGCGAAGGCGGCGAGACCGAATGCGGCCGCGACTGCGGCACGATGGCTGGCAGGCGACCACATCGACATCATCGCAGCGCTCCTTACATGATCAGTTCGCGGGCCGTGCCCCGCACATCCATCTCGTATTCGAGGCCGATCACCGGCGGCCGCGCATAGTGCCAGACGAGGCCGCTTGCGATTGCGCCGCGGCGCGCCAGTTCCTCGCCGACCAGATGGCCGATGTTCTGCACGGTGTAGGCCTGCGTCGAGACCGCGTCCGCCCAGCCAAAGCCGAGTGCCTCGAGCCGGCGCTCCATCTCCTCGATGACGAACACCACCTTCTCGCGCAGCGCCTCGGGCGAGGTGTCGCCGTAGCGCACGATCCGGTCCTTGTAGAGTTCGGTGCCGGCGCGCACGTCGCCGCCGCCGGACAGCATGAAGGTGCGGCGCGCGGATGTCACCGGGATCGTGTAGGTGAAGGCCAGCATCGAGGGCGTGGCCGGCTCGTGATACATCGGGCACACATTGGTGCGCGCCACCGGGTTCACGCCGTCCTTGTAGATGCCCCAGCGTTCCAGCGTCCGCACATATTGCTTGTTGAAGTCGATGAAGCCCTGATCGGTGAATTGTCCGGGCGAGCGCAATTCGCAATGTGAAAACGCGGTGGTCGGCCGTCCGATCGCCTTCAGATGCGCTTCGATCCGTTCAAAGGCCTCGGCGAGGGGCACCGGCGCGAGAAAGCGCACGCGCTCGAGTTCGAAGCCGTCCTCGGCGGCGACCCCGCCCGAATACTGGAACACGGCGGGAATATAACGATAGCCACCCGGAGCAAACACGGCAGTGCCGGACATTCGGACGATCTCCCCGATTGCTGATTTTGCAAGCGACGTGCCAACAGCGGCGTATCAAACGCGACGTACAACGAGAGACGTAAAGGCAGTGACGAGCAACAGCGGCGCGCCGTTCGAGAATGCGCACGCCGCGAGCGAGAGAGTATAGCCAGCGAAAGCGCGACGATGCCAGTCGCGCCGGATTGCCGCAAGCGAATGCCTGATGCGCGTCAGGCGATCCCGTAGCTCTGGTCGCGCAGCCGTTTCGCCTCGATCAGCACGCGGCAGATCCGCTGCGCCCAGGCGCGCTGGTCTGCTTCGTTTTCGATCAGGTCGTGACGGATTTCGATAGCGGCATGGGGAATGCCGCGCTGCTCGCCATGCACCGGGATTGTGTAGTCGGTGTCGTCACTCACCATGTAGGGCTCGTTGTCGCCGACCGTCATCGCGTCTTCCTCGCGCAGCAACCGCAGCAGGAAGGCGGCAAAGCGCGAGTCGCGATTGTAGAGCACGCCGGAATGCCACGGCCGGCGTATGCCCTTGAACACCGGCGTGAACGAATGCATCGCGACCAGGAAGGCCGGCGCGCCGTCGCGCTGGCGGCGGTCGAGTTCGGCTGCGATGGCGTCGTGATAGGGCGCGAAGATCTCGCGCTGGCGCGCCGCGATGTTCTCTTTCGTCAGCTTGACGTTGCCGGGGACCGGCGTGTTCTCGCTGATCGGCGCGATCGAACTCGGGGCGTGGAACGGGCGGTTGCAGTCGATCACGAGGCGCGAATACGGCTGCAGGATCGCATGGGCGTCGAGTTCGTCGGCCATGAAGCGCACCACCGGCTCGATGCCGACATCGAAGGCGATGTGGCGGCGCAATTCACTCTCCGACACGCCGAGGTCGCCGAGCGCGCGCGGAATGCGCCGTCCGGCGTGGTCGCTGACCAGAAGAAACGGGGAGGTGCCGTTCGGCCGCAGCGTCACGACGGCCGACGGTTCGTCGGGTGCGAGCAGGCGAAGCGTGGCCGGCGCATGGTCAGCGGGTGGATGTGCGGTCATCGTGATGTCGGCCGCCTTTGGTTGAGACATGGGTTTCGGTGCAGGACCGAAACTGCCACGATTCGTGTGGCGATTCCGGGCCGGATTGGGGTGGAATTCGCGCCGCCACCAATGTGGCGCCTGTCTGAAAGCGGCGGAACGCTTGCCGCGACGCTAGCGCGGTCCTGCGCAGCTCTTGGCCTTGTAGCCGGCCACCAGATGACCGCAGTTCGGGTTGACGCCCTGTGCCGCCAGGGACAGGAGCAGCAGGAGCAACAGCGTTCCGACGAGGGCAAACAGGATGCGCGTGGTCCTGCCTTCCGGCGTATGGGGCGAGTCTCTCATCGCTCTTGATCGCGGCGACCGATGGGTGGGTTCACCGCAAGAGCGCGCAAATCGCCAACCGATGCCGGATGAATGTGCGACGCGCTCCGGTCAGGCGCGCTTCTTGCCCTTGCGGCTCGCATTCATGTAGCTGCGCAGTACCGCATTGATGCGCTTCTGATAGCCGGCACCCTGCTCCTTGAAGAAGTCGAGGACATCCTCGTCGAGCCGGATCGAGATCGGCTGTTTTCTGGTAACAACGACGACTGCGTCGGACCACGCCTCCTCGTCCCAATCAGGATCGCCGGCAATGGAAGCATCGATTTCCTCGTCGGTAAGTTTGCGCAGTTTCTCAAGATTGGTCTTGCCCCTGCGAGGATCGTCTCGGGATACGATCGTGATATTTTTTTCTTTCATTGCGCTTTGCTCGCCTGCCTGAGATGACGTGACACAGGTCGCCTCGAACCGTACAAATGAAAGTCATTTCGACGTCATCGAGAAAGCCGAACACCATGAACCTGCGCTCGCCGCGTCGGTCGGATTGGCGTACGACAAAATCGCCGTTCAGAACGAATTTCATATCCTCGAGGTCGACTTGCCTCTCTTCCAGCGTCCTTTCGCGTTTGGCCGGGTCGAATCCGATGTGACGGATTCCATCGAATAGTTTGATGATTTCGTCTTCGGTCATGGAGAGCCTGCAGAATTAGGACTTGTCTCTGCCGTTCTCCCCGGGCGGGCAGGCCGCTGGCCTGCGTATCTGTATATACAAATGTATTTAGGTTGCGTCAATGCTTCGACGCCCGCTTCAGCCTGTGGATAATGCGGAAATCGCGCGCGCCTTCGGCGAAACCGATCTCTGCCAAAACACGTCTGGAAACGAATGCTTTGCTTGAGTCACGTACGATTCGTACAACGGCTCATGCGCTTCCCGCCCCAGTTCCTTGACGAAATCCGCACCCGCCTTCCGGTCTCGGAGGTGGTGGGCCGGCGCGTGAAGCTGAAAAAGGCCGGGCGCGAGTGGCGCGGGCTGTCGCCCTTCAATCAGGAAAAGACGCCGTCGTTCTTCGTGAACGACCAGAAACAGGCCTGGTTCGACTTCTCGTCGGGCAAGAACGGCTCGATCTTCGACTTCATCATGATGATCGAGGGGGTCAGCTTCCCAGAGGCAGTCGAGCGGCTCGCCACCATGGCGGGCCTGCCGATGCCGAAGGTCTCGCGCGAGGAAGAGGTCCGCGAGCAGCGGCGGAGATCGCTGTACGAGGTCGTGGACCTCGCGTCGAAATTCTTCGAGGCGACGCTGCAATCGCGCGCCGGCGCGAAGGCGCGGGGCTATCTCGCCGATCGTGGCCTCGGCCCCGAGACCCAGCTGCGTTTCCGCATGGGCTATGCGCCGCCGGATCGCTTCGCGCTGAAGGAGCATCTCGGCCAGCAGGGCGTGCCGGTCGAGGACATGATCGAGGCCGGCTTGCTGGTCCATGGCCACGACATCCCGGTGCCATATGACCGGTTCCGCGACCGGGTGATGTTCCCGATCGCCGACTGGCGCGGCCGGCTGATCGCGTTTGGCGGCCGTGCGCTCGAAAAGGATGTGCCGGCGAAATACCTGAATTCGCCGGAAACCACGCTGTTTCACAAGGGTTCGATCCTGTTCAACGGCGCCAATGCCCGCGCGGCGGCGCATGACGGCAAGCCGCTGATCGTGGTCGAAGGCTATGTCGATGTGATCGCGATGGTGACGGCGGGCTTCGAGGGGGCGGTCGCGCCGCTTGGCACGGCGCTCACTGAGGAACAGCTCGGCCTGCTCTGGAAGATCGCCGATGAGCCCATGCTGTGTTTCGACGGCGACAAGGCCGGTCGCCGCGCCGCCTATCGCGCGGTCGATCTTGCGCTTCCGAAACTGCAGCCGGGCAAGAGCCTGGGTTTCGCGATGCTGCCGGAGGGCCAGGACCCCGACGATCTGATCCGCTCCGGCGGGCGCGGCGCGATGGAGGAGGTGCTCCGGAGCGCCCGGCCGCTCGCCGATATTCTCTGGATGCGCGAGACCGAAAGCGCCTCCTTCGACACGCCGGAGCGCCGGGCGGCGCTGGAAGCGCGCGTTGACGAGATTTTGGCCGGCATCGGCCACGAGTCGGTTCGCAAATATTACAAGCAGGATTTCGACGCCCGGGTGCGGGCGCTGTTCGCGCCGGTGCAGGCCGCCGGCGGTTTCGAGCGCGGTCGCGGACCGTCGGCGGGCCGCCGCGGTGCGCCGCGGAATGACTGGCGCGGCGGCCAGCGCAGGCCACGGGAGGCGCTGGTGCCGCTATCGCCGCGGCTCGGGCAAAGCCCGCTGGTGCGCGGGTTCCGCAGCGCCATTCCGCCGCGCGAGGCCCTGATCCTGAGCGCGGTGATCGAGCATCCGTGGTTGCTGGAGGCGCATACCGAGGAATTCGCCGAGATCGAATTCATCCATCCCGACGCCGACCAGCTGCGGCGCGCGGTTCTTGAGGCCTCGTCCGGCGAGATCGATCTCGATCCGGTGAAATTGCAGGACGATCTGGACCGGCGCGGCTTCGAAGCGCTGATTTCGCGGGTCCGGGCGGCGATCACCCATACGTCGGACTGGCCGGCCCGGGCCGGCGCCAGCGAGCCGGATGTCGCGCAATGGTGGGCTCATATCGTTACCTTGCATCGCAAGGTTCGCACGCTAAATAAGGAGCTTAAGGACGCGGAGCGCGCGCTGGGGGACGATCCGAGCGAAGCCAATCTGGCCTGGATCCGGGACGTACAGAACAGGCTCGCGGCCCTCGAGGGAACCGAGGCGCTGATAGAGGGATTTGGGGCATCCTCCGGCCGATCAGCCCGCGGTGCGTAATCAAAGGGCCCCGAATCGGGGCTTTTTTGGCAGATAGGCTTTTTATTGCGGAGGCAAGGGGTTACGAGGTTAATCCCCATTTAACGGGGACCGTGAGAGTAGATGGGTTGATTCGGCCACCCGTCCCGGCAGGGACTCGCGTAAGATGCAGTGTCACGCCATAGGGTAGGGATGGTCGAAACGGCGGGAAGCCCGCCGCGGGAGAGAGAACTTCATGGCGAGCAAGAGCGCGGCCAGCAAGTCGGCGGCCAAGGTCAAGACTTCGACCAAGAGCACGGTCAAGTCGCTGTTGAAGGGCGCCGGCAAAACCGCGTCCAAGCCTGAGCCCAAGACTGTGCCGAAGCCGGCTCCGAAGCCTGAGCCGAAAGTCAAGGACTCCGCTAGGGACGCCACCAAGGAACCCGCGAAGGCTGCGTCAAAGGCCTCCGTCAAGGAGGCCGTCAAGGAAATCGCAAAACCCGTGTCAACCAAATCCGCTACCGCCCCAAAACTCGCTCCTGTTCCGAAAGTTTCGCCCATGCGTCCTGAAGTGTCCCGTACTGCAGCCCTGAAAGCCGGCGCCAAGGCCGTCTCCGAGAAGGAGGCTCTGAAAGCCAAGACCGGTGGCAAGGACGAGGGCGAGAAGGACAACGAGACGACGCCGGATACCCCGCTGCCGCTGCTCGATCTCTCCGACGCCGCCGTCAAGAAGATGATCAAGCAGGCCAAGAAGCGCGGCTACATCACCTACGAGCAGCTCAACGCCGTGATGCCCTCCGAGGAGGTCACCTCCGAGCAGATCGAGGACACGCTCTCGATGCTGTCCGAGATGGGCATCAACGTGATCGAGCAGGACGAGGCCGCCGACGACGAGGCCGAGAAGGAGGAGGACGACGACGACGAGGGCGGCGAACTGGTCGAAGTCACCGCCAAGCCCCTCGCGATCAAGTCCGACAAGGAGCCGTCGGAGCGCACCGACGATCCCGTGCGCATGTATCTGCGGGAAATGGGCTCGGTCGAGCTGTTGTCGCGCGAAGGCGAAATCGCCATCGCCAAGCGCATCGAGGCCGGCCGCGAGGCGATGATCGCCGGGCTCTGCGAAAGCCCGCTGACCTTCCAGGCCATCATCATCTGGCGCGACGAACTCAACGAAGGCAAGGTCTTCCTGCGCGACATCATCGACCTGGAAGCGACCTACGCCGGCCCCGACGCCAAGCTGCCGGCTCCGGTCGGTCCCGACGGCAAGCCGCTGCCGGGCGCCGAACTGCAGGCCTCGCCCCCGTCCGCGCCGACCGGCGCCACCCCGTTCAAGGGCGGGGCCGCCGCCAACGGCGAGGAGAAGGACCCCGGCGAAATCGCCGCCGAAGCGGACATGGAGGATGACGAGTTCGAGAACTCGATGTCGCTGGCCGCGATCGAGCTCGAACTGAAGCCGAAGGTGCTGGAGACCTTCGATACCGTCGCCAACGAATACAAGAAGCTCCGCAAGCTGCAGGAGCAGGACATCGCCAACCGCCTGCAGAACGAGACGCTGTCGCCCTCGCAGGAGCGCAAGTACAAGAAGCTGAAGGACGAGATCATCACCGCGGTGAAGTCGCTGCGCCTCAACCAGGCCCGCATCGACTCGCTCGTCGACCAGCTCTACGAGATCAACCGCCGCCTCGTCTCGCTCGAGGGCCGCATGATGCGGCTCGCCGAAAGCCATGGCGTGGCGCGCGACGACTTCCTGAAGAACTATTTCGGCTCGGAGCTCGATCCGCGCTGGATGAACCGCGTCTCCAAGCTCTCCGCCAAGGGCTGGAAGAACCTCGTCGCCATCGACAAGGACAAGCTGCGCGACCTGCGCGGCAACATCCACACGCTTGCGGCCGAGACCGGGCTCGAGATCGGCGAATTCCGCAAGATCGTGCATTCGGTGCAGAAGGGCGAGCGCGAGGCGCGCCAGGCGAAGAAGGAAATGGTCGAGGCCAACCTGCGCCTCGTCATCTCGATCGCCAAGAAATACACCAACCGCGGCCTGCAGTTCCTCGACCTGATCCAGGAAGGCAACATCGGCCTGATGAAGGCGGTCGACAAGTTCGAGTATCGCCGCGGCTACAAGTTCTCGACCTACGCCACCTGGTGGATCCGGCAGGCGATCACCCGTTCGATCGCCGACCAGGCCCGCACCATCCGCATTCCGGTGCACATGATCGAGACGATCA
>JAEWHY010000312.1 GCA_023387555.1 Pseudomonadota bacterium | reverse complement strand
GCTCTATCCTCCGCGTGAGGATATTCCCGATGGCGCGAGAGAGACCCAGCTATCTGACGTTCGAAACGGCGATGGGCTTCTGCGCCATCGCCTGGAACGATGCCGGTATCGCCCGCTTCCGGCTGCCTGAGAAAAGCGGGAGTGATGCAACACGTGCGGTCCTGCGCCGGCTGCGTGATGCGTCGCCGGCCGATCCAACACCACGGATCGCGGCGGCGGTCAGTGACGCGAAGCGTTATTTCGAGGGCGAGGCGGTGGACTTCTCTGGCGTTCCGGTCGACCTCGGCGCGCCGGACCCCTTCTTCGCGCAGGTCTACGACTTCGTCCGCAAACTCAAATGGGGCGAGACCACGACCTACGGCGCCGTGGCCAGAGCGCTGGGTGCCGGACCGGAGGCCGCCTGCGATGTCGGGCAGGCGATGGCGCAGAATCCGGTGCCGCTGATCATTCCGTGCCACCGCGTGCTCGCCGCCGGCGGCAAGATCGGCGGCTTCTCGGCGCCGGGCGGTTCGGCGACGAAGTCGCGAATGCTGGCGCTGGAGGGTGTCCGGACGGAGCCGCCACCGGCCCAGCAGGCGTTCGGATTCTAGCCGCGCGCGGTGCGGATAAGCGCTTTCGCCGGTGGCGCAACTGCGCTAAGCGGGCCGCTTCATTTTTCCGCCAATCCCCCGCCCATGATCCGCATCGACAATATCTCCAAGCAGAACGGCCATCAGATCCTGTTCATCGAGGCCTCGGCCGCCCTGCACAAGGGCGAGAAGATCGGCCTCGTGGGCCCGAACGGGGCCGGCAAGTCCACGCTGTTCCGTATGATCGCCGGGCAGGAGCAGCCGGACGAAGGCCAGGTCTCGGTCGATCGCGGGCTGACCATTGGCTATTTCAGCCAGGACGTCGGCGAGATGAGCGGCCGCTCCGCGGTCGCCGAAGTCATGGAAGGCGCGGGGCCCGTCAGCGCCGTCGCCGCCGAGCTGAAAGAGCTGGAAGCGGCGATGGTCGACCCGGACCGGGCCGACGAGATGGAGGCGATCCTCGAGCAATACGGCGAGGTGCAAGCCCGCTTCGAGGAACTCGACGGCTATGCGCTCGACGCGCGGGCGCGCGAAGTGCTCGCCGGCCTCGGCTTCAGCCAGGAGATGATGGACGGCGACGTCGGCAATCTCTCCGGCGGCTGGAAGATGCGCGTCGCGCTCGCGCGCATTCTGCTGATGCGGCCCGACGGCATGCTGCTCGACGAGCCATCGAACCATCTCGATCTCGAAAGTCTGATCTGGCTGGAGAATTTCCTGAAGGGCTACGACGGTGCGCTGCTGATGACCTCGCATGATCGCGAGTTCATGAACCGTGTCATCAACAAGGTGATCGAGATCGATGCCGGTTCGCTGACCAGCTATTCGGGCGATTACGAATTCTACGCCCAGCAGCGCGCGATGAACGAAAAGCAGCAGCAGGCGCAGTTCGAGCGCCAGCAGGCGATGCTGGCGAAGGAGATCAAGTTCATCGAGCGCTTCAAGGCCAGAGCTTCGCATGCTGCGCAGGTGCAGAGCCGGGTGAAGAAGCTCGAGAAGATCGAGCGGGTCGAGCCGCCGCGGCGCCGCCAGTCGGTCTCGTTCGATTTCATGCCGCCGCCGCGATCGGGCGACGACGTGGCCAGCCTCAAAGGCGTTCACAAGGCTTACGGCAGCAAGCGGATCTACGAGGGGCTCGATTTCCATGTCGCGCGCATGGAGCGCTGGTGCGTGCTCGGCATCAACGGTGCCGGCAAGTCGACGCTCCTGAAGCTCGTGACCGGATCGACCGAGCCGGACCAGGGCAGTGTGACCATCGGCGGCAGCGTGAAGATGGGCTATTTCGCGCAGCACGCCATGGACCTCTTGGACGGCGAACGCACGGTTTTCGAAGAGCTCGATTATTCATTCCCGCAGGCGGGGCAGGGCCAGCTCCGCACGCTTGCCGGCTGCTTCGGCTTTTCTGGCGACGACGTGGAAAAGCGCTGCCGCGTCCTCTCCGGCGGCGAGAAGGCGCGTCTCGTCATGGCGAAGATTCTGTTCGATCCGCCGAACTTCCTCGTGCTGGACGAGCCGACCAACCATCTCGACATGGCGACCAAGGAGATGCTGGTCGCGGCGCTGGCCCGCTTCGAGGGCACGATGCTGTTCGTGTCCCACGACCGGCACTTCCTTGCCGCGCTTTCGAACCGCGTGCTGGAGCTCACGCCCGAGGGCGTCCACACCTACGGCGGCGGCTATACGGAATATGTCGCTCGCACCGGCCAGGAGGCGCCGGGGCTGCGGAGCTGATATCGGGCGCGCGTCATGGGCGCGCCCGCGATCGCTCGTTGTCGATTCCTTATGGAAGCTCGGAAATAAGCTTCTGAAATTCGGCCTGCGGCCAGGCACGTGCAGTTTTGGTACGCACGTTACCCTGGGAGCCGAGGGTCAGCGCGAATTTCGTGACGTTATTTCCGTCCGGCGCCTCGAGAATGAGCAGAAGGTCGCTCGCGCCGGTGGTGAGATAGACCTCCTTGATTTCAACGCCCACTTGCTTCGCGAGATCCTGCGCGGCCTGCGCGCGCTTCGGAGCGTCCTTCACGCTGCGGATGCCCTGATCGGTCCAGTTCAGAGACAACAGGAATGTCGGCATTCGATCCTCCTCTGGCGTTCAGAGTGGGTGAAGCCCGCCGCGAGGCGGGAGATCGACGCTTGAAATCCGGGTTCAATTCGAGATGCCGAGAAAGCCGGCGGTCTCCAAGAATGGGTGCCTGCCGACGGCACGTCGGCTGCCTCTGTTGATCGGGCAGGGACCTCGGCACGTCCCGTTTTGAAAGGGCAGCTTGGGCGAATGCTATGCGGCTTGCGGCGGGCTGGAAAGCTGGCCGCGTGGCAATAAAGAGGAATGCCGCCGGGCAGCAGCAAGCCGATTGAGAGCGATGTCACATGCGCGGGCGGCCCGAAAGCCGCCCCGCGAGCCTACGCGTCGACGCTCGCCGACAGCGCGTTCTCCTGGATGAAGTCGCGGCGCGGCTCGACCAGATCGCCCATCAGGCGGCCGAAGATATCGTCGGCCTCGTCGACCTCGCGCACCTTGACCTGCAGCAGCGAGCGCACGTCGATGTTCAGTGTGGTCTCCCACAACTGCTCGGGGTTCATCTCGCCCAGCCCCTTGTAGCGCTGCATGGAGATGCCCTTGCGGCCGACAGCGGTCACCGCCTCGAACAGTCCGATCGGGCCGTAAATTGGGGTGTCCTCGCCCTTGCGACGCAGGGTACCGGGCTTCTCGTAGACTTCCTGCAGGAGCGGGGCGTATTCGTCGAGCTTGCGCGCATCGGCGGAGGCAAGCAGCGCCTGATCGATCAGTGCTGCCTCCTTCACCCCGCGCACCATGCGCTCAAAATGGAAGCCTTCGCTATCGAAACGGCCCTCCCAGCCGCGCTCGATTTCGTCCGATAGCGCGTCCAGCCGCCTGGCGATATAGCCCGCGGCGGCGGCGGCTGAATCTGGATTGCCAGTAACAGCCGGAGTCAGCACGCCGGCAATGGCAGCCTGTTCGACCACCTTGCGATTATAGCG
Source organism: Pseudomonadota bacterium (assembly GCA_023387555.1). Classification (GTDB taxonomy): domain Bacteria; phylum Pseudomonadota; class Alphaproteobacteria; order Rhizobiales; family Xanthobacteraceae; genus Pseudorhodoplanes. The sequence continues at coordinate 21 of JAEWHY010000312.1, read as the reverse complement.
GCTGTGCAGGCCGTGCAGCAG
>JAEWHY010000280.1 GCA_023387555.1 Pseudomonadota bacterium | reverse complement strand
GCGAGATCACGCGGCAGCCCTTGTCGGTGACCACGACCTCTTCCTCGATGCGCGCGCCGGAATAGCCGTCGGTCGCCGGGCAATAGGTTTCGATCGCGAACACCATGCCTTCCTTGATCTCGGTCGGGTGATCCATCGACACCACGCGCGAGATGATCGGCCTCTCGTGCAGCGCAAGCCCGAGGCCATGAGCGAACTGCAGGCCGAAGGCGCTCATCTCGTCGGGGAAGCCGAACTCGCCGGCCTTCGGGAAAGCTTCCGCGATATGCGCAGTCGAGGCGCCCGGCCTGATGCGGTCCATCGCATTGTCCAGCCATTCGCGCGCCTTCTTGTAGGCATCGCGCTGGCTGTCGGTCGCGCGCACCACGTTGAAGGTGCGGTAATAGCAGGTGCGATAGCCCATGAAGCTTTGCAGGATGTCGAAGAACGCCTGGTCGCCCGGCCGGATCAGCCGGTCGGTGAAATTGTGCGGATGCGGATTGCAGCGCTCGCCGGAAATCGCGTTCACCGCTTCGACGTCGTCGGAGCCGTGGGTGTAGAGGAACTTGTTGACCTCGGCGACGATGTCGTTCTCGCGCACGCCCGGCCGCAGCTTCTCGTTGATCAGGTCGTAGGCGCCGTCGACCATCGCGGCGGCGCGGTTCAAAAGCGCGATCTCGTCGATCGACTTGATCTCGCGCGCCTCCAGCATGACCTGCTGGCCGTCCTTCACCTTGAGGCCGGCCTTCTCCAGTTCGAACATCATCGGCGGTTCGATGATGTCGACGCCGAGCGGCATGTCGGCAACGCCGTGCTCCCTCAGGATCGCGGCGATTTCATTCGCATGCCGTTTCATCAGCCCGAAATCGGGATGCACGGTGCCGCGGAGGCCGACCAGGCCGGCCTTGCAGTTGTCGGGCTTCAGCCACGGCGAATACAGCTTGTGATGCACGGCGGCCGAGCCGAAATCCCAGATGATCGGGTCGGCGGAATCGCGGGTCAGCAGCGCCCAGCGGGAGAGCTTGTCGCGCTCCCATTCGCCGATCTTGGTCGAGGTGATGTAGCGGATATTGTTGACGTCGAAGACCAGCAGCGCGCCGAGGTCGGAATTCTCCAGCGCCATGCGGGCGCGCGAGAGGCGGTAATTGTGCAGGCGGCGGTAATCGACCCGCTCCTCGAAATCGACCCCCATGATGCCGAGCGAGGGCAGGGCGCGACCCCAATTGTAGCGCGGGTTGATGTCTTCGGCGCTGACTTTGCGGACGGACTGATCCATGGGTTTCCTCACGTATTGTTTGAGTTTGGCGTATATGCGCGGGTCGCGTGTTAGTCTACACGGCCGGAGCCGAAAACGGGAGAGGTGGTCTGGATGTCTCAGCCGCGCTTGTATCTTGAGGACTTTTCACCCGGTCAGACGTTCGCCTCCGCGCCCATGAATGTGGACGCCGAGGCGATCAAGGCATACGCGCGGCAGTTCGACCCGCAGCCGTTTCATCTCGACGAAGGCGCGGCGGTCGATACCTTCTTCAAGGGACTGGCGGCGAGCGGCTGGCATACGGTTTCCATGACCATGCGGATGCTGGTCGACGGCGGCCTGCCGATCGCGGGTGGCATCATCGGGGCGGGCGTCGACGAAATCCGCTGGCCGCGTGCCACCCGGCCCGGCGACACGCTGCGGTTGATGTCGGAGATCCTGGAAGTGCGGCCATCGAAATCGCGCCCCGACCAGGGGCTGATGAAGGTCCGGACCACCACCTTCAACCAGCGCGACGAACCGGTTCAGGTGATGGTGTCCAATCTTGTGGTGCTGCGCCGGGCCGGCTGACGCGGACGCCCCGAAGCGATTGTACGACTGCGGATTCGGCGATATCGGAAGACGGGGTCATCGCGAAAAGATGCCGGCCGTCACCAATGTCTGAGCAACTCACCAGCCACCCCGGCCTGCGCGCGCGGAGCAGGACCACCCCCAAGGAGTGGCTGATCTTCGCTGTCGTGCTGCTTCTCATGGGTACGGTGTTCGTCGCGGACATTCACACCACGCCCGACCATGTGACGATCTGCTTCATCTATACCGCCATCATCTTCCTTTCGATCTTCAGCTTCTATCGGTCGGCCTATATCGCGGCCGCGGTGGCGACGGTGTTCTCGGTGCTGGGTTCCTTCGCCAATCCTCCCGCGGAAGCCTTGAGCGTCGTGTTCTTTGCCAATCGGGGCATCGCGATTGCTTCGCAATGGCTGGTCGCCATTCTGGTCACGACCCGCAAGGACGCAGAAACGCTCATGAAGGCGGATCTCGCCGAGCAGACGGCGAACGCCGAAACGCGGCGCCGCTTCCTCGACGTGCTGACGCATGAGATCGGCACGTCGCTGACCACCATCGACGGCCAGGCCTTTCTCCTGCGCAAGACCCTCGATGAGCCCGATCGCGGGCGTGCGGAGAAGATCCGGGGCGCGGTCCAGCACATCCAGGCGATCGTGCAGCAGGTCCAGCTGGCCTCCGAAGTGGGCGAGCGCGCCTCCGACATGCGCAGGATTCCTGTCGACCTGCGGCGTCTGGTCGAAGACGTGCTGGTCGATGTCAACACCAGCGGCGTCGCTTTCAGTGCCGAACTGAGCGGCCTGCCGGAAACCATTCACGCCGACCCCGACATGCTGCGGCAGATCGTCGGCAATGTTCTGACCAATGCGATCAAGTTCTCGTCGCCTGGCGGGGACGTGCGGATCAGCGGCGAGAGCCGCGATGGCCAGGCGGTGCTGACGGTGACCGATCGAGGGCGCGGGATCGCGCCGGACGAGCGGGAGAAGATTTTCGAGCCCTATTATCGTGCGCGCAACGCGCGCGGTGTCCATGGCGCCGGCATCGGACTATTTGTCGCCCGAACATTCGTTGAAAATCATCACGGAAGCATCCAGATCGAGGGCGCATTGAATGCCGGCACGCAGGTGACGATCACCCTGCCGATCACAGGACCGGTCGCTCCAGACGAGAATGCGGATGCCTCATCTCCTTTGCATCGAGGATGACCCCGACACCTGCGAATTGCTGGTCGAGGTCCTGACCGGGGAGGGCTTCACGGTATCGACCGTGACTTCGGGCGAAGCCGGCCTGTCCGCGCTCGTGACCCGCCCTGACCTCGTGTTGTGCGATATCGATCTGCCGGATGTCTCCGGATTCGACATCCTGGCCCGGATCCGCGCCGGCGGACTGCTGCCGGCCGGAGTTCCATTCATCTTCCTGACCGCCTATTCGCAACGGACGCATCAGCTCCACGCGCGGCAACTCGGCTGCGACGACTATGTGATCAAGCCGATCGATTTCGAGCTTCTGCTCGCCATCATTCGTCACCGGTTGTCCACGACGGCTGACAAGGGCGCGGGACGAGCCGCCGATCTGCGGTTGACCGACCGCGAAATCCAGATTCTCACCTGGGTTGCACGCGGAAAGTCGTCCGCCGACATCGCCACGATCCTCACCATCAGCGAGCGAACCGTGAATTTTCATATGGAGAATGCGATGCGGAAAGCCGGAGTCGCAACGCGGGTCCAGGCTGCGGTCAAATGCGCGATGCTCGGGCTGATTGAACCCTAAGCGTCACCCCTGTCAAACTTGACAGTATCCGCGGCTTTCGGTCCGCCGCCACACTCCTGGCCGCCTCAACAACGAGACCTCGGTCATGTCGTCATTACCACTCATGTGTGTCTACACCGTCCTCGCCATCGCCCTCCAGGCGCTCGCGATTGTCATCGTCATGATCGTTGAGCCGATGCTCGGCGGATGGAGCGGCGCGACCTACATGGGGCTGTTCCTGCTGGCTTTCTGGGTCGCATGGGTGATCGCCGTTCGCGTGACGGAACCGAAGAAGGCCGCGGCCTAGTCGGCCGAACCGGCAAGGCGTAAGCCTCCCAACGCCTGACTACCGGCGCGGCCGCTAGGCCGCGCTCATTTTGTTGCCCCATAGCCGCGCCGACGCGATGTCGGCGCCGGCGCGCAACGATTTCAGTTTCTTCCACACCACCGGGCCCGCGACCCATTCGCGGCCTGCGAAGGTGCCGAAGCCGCAATCGGTCGATGCGATGACGCGTTCGCGGTCGCTGACTACCGCCACCGCTTCCATGATGCGTTTCGCCACCACCTCGGGATGCTCGACGAAATTCGAGGTGGACTCGATCACGCCCGGAATGAGGATCAGATCCTTCGGCCATCCCGCGCGCTGGATGGCGTCGTACTCATGCGCGTGGCGCGGATTGGCGAATTCGATCGAGAGCGCGCCGGCGTTGGTCCGGTAGAGGATCGGCAGGATCGTGCCGAGCGGCACATCGTGCTCATGCGGGCCTTCCCAGTTGCCCCAGCAAACATGCAGCCGCCAGCGGTCGCGCGGGATGCCCTCCACCGCCTTGTTGATGGCGTGCAGGTGCATCTCGCACATCTTCACGAATTGAGCGTCCGACAGGTCCTGGAACATCATCGTGCGTTCCATCGCGAGATCGGGCGCGTCGATCTGCAGGATCAGGCCGGCCTCGTGGATCGCCATGTATTCGTGCCGCAGTTCGCGGGCCAGCGCATCGAGATAGGCTTCGTGGCTGCCGTAGAAGGCGTTCTGCAGCGTGGTCGCGACGATGCCGGGCGAGGGTGCGGTCGCGAATTCTTCCGCGAATGTGCCGGCCGGTGCGCAGCGTCGGAAGCGCGCGATCTCGGCCTTGATCTGCGACAGGTCGTGGTACTTCACCTCGGCCTGCGCCTGCGGGGCGTTCGAAATCTTCCCGCGCCGCGGAAAACGGCGCATGAACTGCTCGATCAGCTCCGGCGTCTCGGCGAAATCCTTGCCGACCTTGCGCTTCGACTCGCCGGCAAAGCCCGACATCCGTTCCGGCACGTAGGTCTGAAAGCCGACCCGCTGCTGTTCGCCATCGTTACCGATATCGATGCCGGCGGCCTTCTGCCGGGCCACCACGTCGCTGACCGCCTTGTCCATTTCCGCTGCCAGCAGCGCCGTGTCGATCGCCTCGCCGGCTTCGCGCCGGATCAGCAGGTCGGTGAGCCTTTCGTTTCGCGGCAGGCTGCCGACATGGGTCGTGAGAATGCGGTCGCGGCTGGTCAGCATCGGTCGTTGCTCCCGGGGCGCCTTGGTCCTGATCGCCTAGCACGGCGCCACGCGGGGACAAAAAATATCGGAATCGTAAAACCTTACGGCCTGCCCTCCGTGGGAGATTGACGGAGGAAATTCGACATGCATTATAGTTCATGTTCGGGATGCATCGAACGTGACCCTTTCGGGCAATAACAAGAAACACCAAGGCGGGATGAAATGGCTCAGGCTGCGACAGCGGCGTCCCAAGGGCGCCAGAACGTAATCGAAACGCGTACTCCGCCGGCCATTCCGCGCGACTATAACTTTGCCGCCGATATTCTGGCGACAAATCTCGCCGCCGGCCGTTCCAATAAGCCCGCCTTCATCGATGGGAATGGTAGCTGGACCTATGGGCAGCTTGCCGATCGTGTCGCGCGCTTCGGCGCGCTGCTCCGCGCCAAGGGCATCCGGCGCGAAGAGCGCATCCTGATCTGCCTCACCGACACCATCGACTGGCCGACCGCGTTTCTCGGCGCGCTGAAGGCCGGCGTCATCGCCATTCCGGTCAACACGCTGATGACCGAGAGCGACTACGAATTCATGCTGGTCGACAGCCGCGTGACCATGCTGGTTGTCTCCGACGCGCTGTATCCGAAGTTCGAAAAACTGATCGCCAAAAGGCAGGATCTGGCGCCGGACCTCAAGCATGTCGTGGTGTCGGGTGCCAATGCCCATGGCCACGATCATTTCGAGCCGTTGCTCCAGGCCTCCGAGCCGGAGGATTACACGGCGCCGACCACATGCGACGACATCGCGTTCTGGCTCTACACATCGGGCTCGACCGGCAAGCCGAAGGGCGCGGTGCATGTCCATGCCAGCCTGAAGCTGACCAACGACCTCTACGCCGTGCCGACGCTCGGGCTTCGCGAGGACGATGTCTGTTATTCGGTCGCGAAGCTGTTCTTCGCCTATGGTCTCGGCAATGCCCTGACCTTTCCGATGTCGGCCGGCGCCACCACCGTGCTGCTGGCCGACCGACCGACTCCGGATGGCGTCGCTGCGCTGCTGCGCAAGCATCCGGTCACGGTGTTCTATGGCGTGCCGACCTTTTACGCGGCCTTCCTTGCCAGCGAGAACATGCCGGCCCGCGCCGAGACCAGATTCCGCCGCTGCGTCTCGGCGGGCGAAGCTTTGCCGGCCGATGTCGGCAAGCGCTGGAGCGAGAAATACGGCTGCGACATCCTCGACGGCATCGGCTCGACCGAGATGCTGCACATCTTCCTGTCGAACGCGCCGGGCGCCACGAAATACGGCACGACCGGCAAGGCGGTCCCCGGTTACACACTCAAGCTGATCGACGAACACGGCCAGCCGGTGCCGCCGGGCGAAATGGGAGAACTGATCATCAGCGGGCCGACCAGCGCGGTGATGTACTGGAATAACCGCGAGCGCTCGCGCCACACCTTCATGGGTGAATGGACGCGTTCCGGCGACAAGTACCTGCAGGACGAGGACGGCTATTACGTCTACTGCGGCCGCAACGACGACATGCTGAAGGTCTCGGGCCTCTACGTGTCGCCCTTCGAAGTCGAAGGCGCGCTCTTGACTCATGTCGATGTGCTGGAATGCGCGGTGGTTGCCTGGCTCGACGGCGATGGCCTGATTAAACCGAAGGCATTCATCGTGCTGAAGGAGCAGGGCAAGGCCTGCGATGCGCTCGCACGCGCCTTGCAGGATCATGTGAAGGCGATGCTGGCGCCGTTCAAATATCCGCGCTGGATCGAGTTCCGCGCCGACCTTCCGAAGACCGCGACCGGCAAGATCCAGCGCTTCCGGCTGCGTGCGGAAGGCCTGGGAGAGTGATCGCGATCCTGATGACGTGCCACGCTTAACCGCAGCGGTATGACGCGTGGTGCCGGGGCTTCCGGTAACCGGAACTGTTCAATAGGATGAAGGCGCACGAAAGTCGGGCGGCTTTCCAAAGGAGGAACCAAAGGATGAAAAAATCGATACTTGCAGCGGGCGCGGTGCTTGCGCTTGCTGCGGGGCCGGCCCTGGCCCAGCAGGACAAGCCGATCAAGATCGGATTCGTATCGACCTTCTCGGGTCCGACCGCTGTGATCGGCAACGACATGCGCAACGCGTTCGAACTCGCGCTCGATCACATGGGCCGCAAGATGGGTGGCCGCCCGGTCGAGGTGATCTATGAAGACGACATGCAGAAGCCGGACATCGGCAAGCAGAAGACCGAAAAGCTGCTGCAGTCCGACAAGGTCGATTTCATCGCCGGATACATCTGGTCGAACGTGCTGCTGGCTTCGCTGAAGCCGGTGGTCGATTCGCAGACCTTCATCATCAGCGCCAATGCCGGGCCTTCGCAGATCGCGGGCGAACTCTGCTCGCCGTTCTTCTTCTCGACCTCGTGGCAGAACGACCAGACGCCGCAGGCCGTCGGCGAATACATGAACCAGAAGGGCGTGAAGAGCGTCTATCTGATTGGTCCGAACTACGCGGCCGGCAAGGACATGCTGTCCGGCCTCGCCTCCACCTTCAAGGGCAAGGTGCTCGGCCAGGATCTGACCAAGTGGCCGGATCAGCTCGACTTCTCGGCCGAACTCTCGAAGGCGCGCGCCGCCAATCCTGAGGCCGTGTTCGTGTTCTATCCGGGCGCGTCGGGCGTGCAGTTCCTGACGCAATATGCGCAGGCCGGCCTGAAGGACAAGATTCCGCTGTACACCGCCTTCACCATCGACGAGCTGTCACTGCCGCTGCAGAAGGATCTCGCGCTCGGCGTGCCGGGTGCGCAGCAGTGGGTGCATGACCTGCCGAACGAGGCGAACAAGAAGTTCGTCGCCGACTACCGCAAGAAGCATCCGGGTCTGCGTCCGACCTACTACGGCGCACAGGCCTATGACGCCGCGCAGCTGATCAACAGCGCCGTGGTGGCGGTGAAGGGCGACACCACGAAGAAGGACGCCATGCGCGACGAGATGCGCAAGGTGAACTTCAACTCGGTGCGCGGCTCGTACAAATACGGCAACAACCACATCCCGATCCAGAACTTCTATCTGCAGGACGTGGTGAAGGGCGAGGACAAGGACTTCCCGCTCTCGCTGAAGACCGTAGCCACCATCACCAAGGACAGCCAGGATCGCTTCCACGGCAAGTGCCCGATGAAGTGGTGATCTGATGCCTGAAGGCCGGATGGCGGTGCGGGACCGCCATCCGGCTCTTTATCTGTTGACACCGCGTCGCCGGGCGCGCAATTCCGGATTTGCCGTGGGGGGCGGCGCCGATCCATGCTTCTTTTCGTCGAGCAATCTCTGAACGGCCTGCAATTCGGTCTGCTGCTGTTCCTCCTCGCAGCCGGACTGACGCTGGTGTTCGGGATCATGGATCTCGTCAATCTCGCGCACGGCTCTCTCTACATGATCGGGGCGTATTTCGCCGCGACCTTCGCCGCGCTGACCGGCAGTTTCGTGTTCGCGATCATTCTGGCGCTGGCTGCCACGCTTGCGGTCGGCATGGCGATGGAAGTGATTGCGCTGCGCCGCCTGTATGGGCGCGACCATCTCGACCATGTGCTGGCCACCTTCGGTCTCCTGCTGTTTTTCAACGAGTTCGTCCGCCTGATCTGGGGGCCTGCGGGCCTCACTCTGCCGCTGCCGGCCTGGCTCAACACCAGCTTCGAGATCTTTCCCGGAATCTATTATCCGACCTACCGGCTGATGATCATCGCGGTCGCGCTGTCGGTGGCGGTCTTGCTCTATCTCGTGGTGATGCGCACCCGCGTCGGCATGCTGATCCGCGCCGGCGCATCGAACCGTGAGATGATCGGCGCGCTCGGGATCAACATCAAGCTGCTCTACACCTTCGTGTTCGGCATGGGCGCGGCGCTCGCCGGCCTTGCCGGGATGATGCAGGCGCCGATCCTGACGGTGCAGATCGGCATGGGCGAGAACATCCTGATCCTCGCCTTCGTCGTGATCATCATCGGCGGCATCGGTTCGATCCGCGGCGCCTTCGTGGCGTCGATCCTGGTCGGCCTGATCGATACCGTCGGCCGCGCGTTCCTGCCGGACGTGCTGAAGCTGTTTCTGTCCAACGCGGCCGCCTCGACTGCGGGGCCGGCGCTGTCTTCCATGCTGATCTATCTGGTGATGGCGGTGATTCTGGTGTGGCGGCCGGAAGGTCTTTTCCCGGCGGCGAGCAAATGAAAGCCCTGACTGTCCGCAACATCGCCGTCGCTGCGCTTCTCGTCTTCCTCGCGCTGGTTCCGGTCTATTCGCAGATGACCGGCGACATCTTCATGATGACGCTGTTCACCCGCATCGTCATCCTCGCGATCGCCGCGGTCAGCCTCAACCTGATCATGGGCTTCGGTGGCATGGTGAGCTTCGGCCACGCCGCCTTCCTCGGGATCGGCGGCTACGCGATCGGTATCCTCGCGCACGAGGGCATCGGTTCCGCCTTCATCCAGTGGCCTGTAGCGCTGCTCGCCTGCGCGCTATTTGCGCTCGCGACCGGTGCGCTGTCACTGCGCACGCGCGGCGTCTACTTCATCATGATCACGCTCGCCTTCGCGCAGATGATCTATTACGTCGGCGTCAGCCTCGACCGATACGGCGCCGATGACGGGTTGACGATCTACCGCCGCAGCGACTTTGCCGGGTTGATCAATCTGTCGAACAAGACCACCTTCTATTATGTCTGCTTCGTCTGCCTGATCGGCACCTGCTACCTGGTGTGGCGCATCGTCAATTCGCGTTTCGGCATGGTGATCCAGGGCGCACGCTCCAACGAGCGCCGCATGCGCGCGATCGGCTTCCCGACCTACCGCTACCGGCTGACCTGCTACGTCATCGCCGGCGTGCTCTGCGGCCTTGCCGGCATCCTGCTCGCCAATCATACCGACTTCATCAGCCCGGCGACCATGCACTGGACGCGCTCGGGCGAACTGATCGTGATGGCGGTGCTGGGCGGTATGGGGTCGGTGCTCGGCCCGGTGGTCGGCGCGGTCGCGCTGCTTGTTCTGGAAGAGACGCTGCCCCACATGATCTCGGTGGTCGGACAATTCGTCACCGGCAAGCCGGTGATCGCGGCCAAGGAATACTGGGCACTGATCCTCGGTCCGATGATGCTGCTGATCGTGTTGTTCGCGCGCGGCGGCATCGATGGCTTGCTGGAGAAGATTCGCCGTGGCTGACACACTGCTCGCCGTCGAAGGCATCACCAAGCGCTTTGGTGGCGTGCTCGCGTCGGACGCGATCTCGCTCTCAGTGCCGCAAGGCGAACTGCATGCGATCATCGGGCCGAATGGCGCCGGCAAAACCACGCTGATCGGCCAGCTGACCGGCGAGATCACCCCCAACAGCGGCCGGGTGATGTTCGGCGGCGAGGACATCACGGCGCTGCCGACCTACGAGCGCTCGATGAAGGGGCTGGCGCGATCGTTCCAGATCACGTCGCTGTTTCTGGATCTGACTGCGCTCGACAATGTTGCGCTCGCGGTGCAGGCGCATGCCGGGCACTCGTTTCATTTCTGGCGCGATGCGCGCACCGAGGAAGAGTTGCGGGCACCGGCGCGCGTCGCGCTGGAGCGCGTCGGTCTTTTGCATCGCGCCGATACCGTGATCGCCAGCATCAGTCATGGCGAGCATCGCCAGCTCGAGATCGCGATGGCGCTCGCCACCAAACCGCGCATGCTGCTGCTCGACGAGCCGATGGCCGGAATGGGGCCGGAGGAATCGGCGCGGATGGTCCAGCTGCTGCTCGAATTGAAGAAGCAATACACGATCCTTTTGATCGAGCATGACATGGAGGCGGTGTTCGCGCTGGCCGACCGCATTTCGGTGCTGGTCTATGGTCGCGTGATCGCGACCGGCCTGCCGGAAGAGATCCGCGCCAACCCCGATGTTCGCCAGGCTTATCTCGGCGAACAGGAAGCGGTGGTGGTCAATGGCTGAAACCCTGCTCGAGATCGATCGCATCGAGACCGCCTATGGCCGCAGCCAGGTGCTGTTCGGCCTGTCGCTGGCGATCGCCGCCGGCGAGATGGTCACGCTGATGGGCCGCAACGGCATGGGCAAGACCACGACCGTGCGTTCGATCATGGGACTGACGCCGGCGCGGGCCGGGACCATTCGCTTCGGCGGCAAGGACATCCGCGGCCTCGCGTCGTACCGTGTCGCAAAGCTCGGGGTCGGTCTGGTGCCGGAGGGCCGGCAGATCTTCCCGAACCTCACCGTGCGCGAGAACCTGATCGCGACTGCGGCCAACACTTCCGGCTCGGCCAATCCCTGGACCTACGACAAGGTCGTCGAGTTGTTTCCGCGGCTTGCGGAGCGATCTGGTCAGATGGGCAATCTGTTGTCCGGTGGTGAGCAGCAGATGCTGGCGATCGGGCGCGCGCTGATGACCAATCCGCGTCTGCTGATCCTCGACGAAGCCACCGAAGGCCTCGCGCCGCTGATCCGCGAGGAAATCTGGCAATGTCTGACGCGGCTGAAGCAGGCCGGTCAGTCGATCCTTGTCATCGACAAGAACGTCTCGGCGCTGATCGCGATCGCCGACCGGCACTACATGATCGAGCGCGGCCGGACGGTGTGGTCCGGCACCTCACGCGAGCTTGGCGCGGCGCCTGACGTGCAGCACCGATATCTCGGCGTGTGAGGTCGCCCGCGGTCGCAGACGACCGCTTGCGGGTCTTCGGCTACCGCGTCACCACGATGAAGTCGGTATAGAGCCCGGTCTCGTGGCCGAGGCCATGATCCGACACGATCAGCGAAGCGCCTGGCGTGACGTATCCGGAGATGCGCTCCACGACCTCGGGCGCGATCTCGATGCGGTCGAGCGCCGCGGTCGCGCCAAGGCTCGGGATCGGCCCCGGGGCCTTCCCGGCCGGCTTCACCGGCACTTCGACCTGGCGGCCGCGCCGGTCGATCTCGATGCGGGTCTTGACCTTTTCCGCTTTCGGCAGCTCCTGCGGCATCGTGACCGCGGTCCAGCGCAATTCCTGGTCGGTGCCTGGCTTGGCCAGCGCGGTGAAGACATGCGTTCCGAAATTCGGCTGGTCGTCCTTGAATGTCACCGGCGCGCTGAACAGCGGAATGAAGTGCTGACGCACGTACAGCCGCTTGTCCTTCTTGCTGATGAAGACCGAGATCGGCCCCTTGGGCGGCGCCTTCTTCTGCTTGGCGTCCAGCGATTCAACGAAGCTTGCAAGGATCGGCGCAGGAATGTCCGCCCGCTGCGGATAGATCGAGCCCGTCACGTCGCCCTTGGCGTCATCGGTTGGCCTTGCGATGACTGCCGCGGCACCCGCCGACACCTCAGACGGCGCGGGCATGGCTTCGCCGGTCTTCGTGTCGGTGCCGTCAGCACGTTCGTCGGCGCCGTCGGTGACGAGGTTTGAGGCCATCGCGGTCCGCACCGGAAGCGGCGAAGCCGTGTCGAACGTCTTGCGCAGTTCGGGCGCCGCCTGCACCGTCGGCCCCGGCGGGGTCGGCTGGAACAGCAGCGGATGCGCCACCTCGAATGGCGCAACATCCTCGCGCGACACGATCACGCGCGTGTTCATCTTGATGTTGCGCCACAGATAGCTGGCGTATTGCTCGGGCAGGCGGATGCAGCCATGCGAGGCGGGATATCCGGGCAACTTGCCCTCGTGCAGCGCGATGCCCGACCAGGTCAGCCGCTGCATGTAGGGCATCGGCGCGCCGCTGTAGATGTTGGAGCGATGGTGCCGGTTGCGCTGGATGATGCTGAACACGCCGTAGGGCGTCGGGTTCGTCGCCTTGCCGGTCGAAACCGGTGACTTCGACACCAGCTTGCCGTCGGCATAGAACGACACGTTCTGCGACCGGACCGATACAATCAAAAGATGCGGCCCGGCCGGGGGCGGCGCTTCCTTGACCTTTTCAGGCTCCCGCGCCGCCTGCTTGGCGGCCGGAGCGCGTGACTGCCGTGGCGCGGCTCGGTCGCGGCGCTCCCGCATGCGCCTCGGCTCATAGTATTCGGGCGGCGGTCCCTCATACCGGTAGACCGGGGGTTCGTGCATGAAAAACGGCTGGGCTTCTGCTGCCGGGATCGGAGCCAAGGCGATCAGGGCCAGGACACTGACGCCACCGAGCTGCCACGTCTTTTGCCGAGCGAAAAAGCGACTCTGGTCACACACGATGCAATTCCCCGCCCCCGGAAAGCCGTATCTTAGGTGCCGAATCCGAACAGAATGTTAGTGGATGCAACCTATGCGGTCATCCGAAGTGACCGGGGAACCGGTATCGGGATCGTAAGTGTTGCATTTACGGTAAATATCTGACCGTTAGCGGGCAGAGCCGCATGATCCCGAAAAGTGGGCAGGACCGGTTTCCGGGATCATGCGCAAACCTTAGTTTTCGCTCCGGCAGGGAGAGCACAATGAGTCAGGCCGCAGAAAAGTTGAACATCCAGAAGCCCGGATCGATCAAGGACGCCCATTTCAACTGGGAGGACCCGCTCGATCTGGAGGGCCAGCTGACCGAAGAAGAGCGCATGGTGCAGGACACCGCGCGCGGTTACGCCCAGGACAAGCTGATGCCGCGTGTGCTCGCGGCCTATCGCGACGAGACCGTGGACCGCGATATTCTGCCGGAAATGGGCGCGCTCGGCCTGCTCGGTCCGACCATCCCGGAGGAATACGGCGGCGCCGGCCTCGGCTACGTGGCCTACGGCCTGATCACCCGCGAGATCGAGCGGGTCGACTCGGGTTACCGTTCGATCATGTCGGTCCAGTCGTCGCTGGTGATGTATCCGATCTACGCCTACGGCACCGAGGCGCAGAAGAAGAAATACCTGCCGAAGCTTGCCACCGGCGAGATGGTCGGCTGCTTCGGCCTGACCGAGCCGGACCACGGCTCCGACCCCGGCTCGATGGTCACCCGCGCCGAAAAGGTGCCGAACGGCTACCGCCTGACCGGCACCAAGATGTGGATTTCGAATTCGCCGATCGCCGATATCGCGGTGGTCTGGGCGAAGCTCGACGGCAAGATCCGCGGCTTTGTCGTGGAGCGCGGCACCGAAGGCTTCTCCACCCCGAAGATCGAGGGCAAGCTGTCGCTGCGCGCCTCGGTCACCGGCGAGATCGTGCTGGATAACGCCTTCGTTCCCGAGGATGCGCTGCTGCCGAATGTGTCGGGCCTCGCCGGTCCGTTCGGCTGCCTCAACAACGCGCGCTATGGCATTGCCTGGGGCGCGATGGGCGCGGCTGAATTCTGCTGGCATGCGGCGCGCCAGTACACGCTCGACCGCAAGCAGTTCGGCCGGCCGCTGGCCGCGACCCA
>JAEWHY010000245.1 GCA_023387555.1 Pseudomonadota bacterium | reverse complement strand
ACTCGTCTCGGACGTCGTGCTGGTGAGCGAGTCGCAGCTCGAGCGCGCGGTCAACGCCTATCTCACCCTGCAGAAGACGATGGCCGAAGGCGCGGGCGCCGCCGGGCTCGCGGCGATGCTGAAAGAGCCTGCGCGCTTCGCGGGGCGGCGCGTCGGCCTCATCCTGTGCGGCGGCAATATCGACCCGCGTATCCTCGCCTCGATCATGGTGCGCGAACTCGAACGCGGCGAGCAGATCGTATCCTTCCGTCTCACCATTCCGGACCGGCCGGGCGTCCTCGGCCAGATCGCGAGCCGGCTGGGCGAACTCGGCGCCAACATTCTCGAGGTCGATCACAAGCGGCTGTTCCTCGACGTGCCGGCAAAAGGCGCACGGCTCGACGTCACGGTCGAGACCCGCGACCATGCGCATGCCGAGGAGATCATGACGGCGCTCGCCGCCCACGGCTTTCACCCGGTTCGCATCCAGGGCGGCGAGGCGAAGCCGTAGTTGCCTTGCCCTCATCCTGAGGAGGCTGCGAGGCAGCCGTCTCGAAGGATGAGGCCGATCGGCAGCTATCCGCGCAGCAGCTCCGCCGCCTTCGGGGCGAAATAGGTGAGAATGCCGTCGGCGCCGGCGCGCTTGAAGGCGATCAGGCTTTCCATCATCGCGCGCTCGCCCTCGAGCCAGCCGTTCTGCACGGCGGCCGTGATCATCGAATACTCACCCGAGACCTGATAGGCGAAGGTCGGCACACCGAACTCGCTCTTCACCCGCCGCACGATGTCGAGATAGGGCAGGCCCGGCTTCACCATCACCATGTCGGCGCCTTCCTCGAGATCGAGCGCAACCTCGCGCAGCGCCTCGTCGGAATTGCCGTAATCCATTTGGTAGGTGCGCTTGTCGCCGGTCAGCGTCTTCGAGGAGCCGACCGCGTCGCGGAATGGACCGTAGAAGGCCGAGGCATATTTCGCCGCATAGGCCATGATCGCCACGTCCTGATGTCCGGCATCGTCGAGCGCGAGGCGGATCGCGCCGACGCGGCCATCCATCATGTCGGACGGCGCGATGATGTCGCAGCCGGCATCGGCCTGCACCAGCGCCTGCCGGGTCAGCACATCCACGGTCTCGTCGTTCAGGATCACGCCGTCGCGGATCAGCCCGTCATGGCCGTGGCTGGTGAACGGATCGAGCGCGACGTCGCACAGGATGCCGACCTCCGGCACTGCGGCCTTGATCGCGCGCACGGCGCGGCACACGAGATTGTCCGGGTTGGTCGCTTCGCTGCCGGCTTCGTCGCGCAGGCTCGGGTCGGTGTAGGGAAAGATCGCGACGCAGGGGATGGTGAGCTTCGCGGCGCGTTCCACCTCGCGGACCGCTTCCTCGACCGAGAGCCGGTCGACGCCCGGCATCGATGGCACCGGCGTCCGCTTGTCCTTTCCATCGACCACGAAGATCGGCCAGATCAGATCGGCGGTGGACAGTTCGTTCTCGCGCACCATGCGGCGCAGCCATCCGGTGCGGCGCAGCCGCCGCGGCCGGTGCGACAGGTCGAGCGGCAGGTGAGGCGGGGTCTCCAGCGGCACCACCTGTGTCTTGCGCTCCAGCGGCCGGCCGTACTTGATCGCCATGGTCAACTCCTTGCAGTGCCCTTCTACCGGGTCCGGCCTGATCCCGCCACCATCGCCTGTCGCCCCCCCCCGGGTTAGAACGGATGCCGTTTCATGAAGGCATGCTTTGCGACTTCCGCAACCACCAGATAGGCGACCGTGGCGGCTGCGAGGGCAAGCATCACGGCGAGCGGCAGCGGGACGAAGCCGAACCAGGCCCCCAGCGGGGTGAACGGCAACATCGCGCCGATCAGTACGATCCCGACCGAGCTTGCAACCAGCGCCGGATGTGGCCGGCTCGCCCAGGGCCGTGCGCGCGTTCGCATGATGAAGATCACGAGCACCTGGCTCGTCAAGGACATCACGAACCAGCCGGTCTGGAATTCCGGCTCGGCCGCGCGGAAGACGAGCAGCAGCAGGCCGAATAGCAGGAAATCGAAGACCGAAGAGATAAGCCCGAACACCAGCATGAAGTTGCGGACGAACGCCATGTCCCAATGTCGCGGATGCGTGATCATGTCCTCGTCCACGCGGTCGAGCGGGATCGCGATCTCGGAGGCGTCGTAGAGCATGTTGTTCAGGAGGATCTGCACCGGCTGCATCGGCAGAAACGGCAGCAGCAGCACCGCGCCGGCCATCGAGATCATGTTGCCGAAGTTCGAGCTTGTTCCCATCATCACGTATTTCATGATGTTGGCGAAGGTGCGCCGGCCTTCGCGCACCCCGGCGACCAGCACGTTGAGGTCGTGCTTGAGAAGGATCATCGATGCTGCTTCCCTGGCGACATCGACTGCGCCTTCGACCGAGAGGCCGACATTGGCGCTTTCGAGCGAGGGGGCGTCGTTGATCCCGTCGCCGAGATAGCCGACCACATGACCCGCGTGGCGCAAGGCGCCGATGATGCGCGCCTTCTGCGATGGCGTGACGCGACAGAACACGTTGGTGTTCTTGAGCCGCGCCATCAGCGCCTCGTCGCTCATCGCAGAGATATCCGGGCCGTTGAGCAGACCTTCGATGGTGATGCCGAGGGCATCGCAGACATGCCGCGTGACACGCTCGTTGTCGCCCGTGACGATGCGAACCGACACCCCGAGCGCGCTTAAGGCTTGCAGGGCGTCGCGGGCCGAGGCTTTCGGCGGATCGAGGAACGCGGCGAAGCCGGCAAAGGTCAGCTCGCACTCGTCGGCTACCGAAGCGTGATCGCGCTCAGGCTCGACTTCGCGCCAGGCGACGCCGAGCACGCGCAGGCCCTCGTCGCCCAGCCGCGCGAGCGCCGCGTGACCGGTCTTGAGCGCGGCATCGTCCATGGGCCGGGTGCCATCGCCGTCCGCGGGGCGATAGGACGAGCAATGCTGCAGCACGTCCTCCGGCGCGCCCTTGACGATCAGGTAGCGCCGGGCGTCATGTTCGGCGAGGACCGAGACGCGCCGGCGCTCGAAATCGAACGGCACTTCGTCGATCTTGCGCCAGCCGGACGGGTCGAACGGGGCCGCCTCGGTGATCGCGTCATCGAGCGGGCTCTTCAATCCGGTTTCGAACGAAGCATTGATAAAGGCCCAGCTCAGGACCTGATCGCTCGGTTTTCCGGCCAGATCGGTCTGCTGCATCAGCTTGATGTGAGCTTCCGTGAGCGTGCCGGTCTTGTCGCTGCACAGCACGTCCATGCTGCCGAGGTCGTGCACGGCGGGCAGGCTCTTCACGATCACCTGCTGCCGCGCCATCTGCACCGCGCCGCGCGCGAGCGTCACCGAAACCACCATCGGCAAAAGTTCAGGCGTGAGGCCGACGGCCAGCGCAAGCGCGAACAGGAAAGACTCGAGCAGTGGCCGCTGGAACACGAGATTGACCAGCAGCACGAACAGGACGAGCAGCATGGTCAGACGAATGATCAGCAATCCGAAATTGTGGATGCCGACCGCGAGTGCGGTGGGCGGCGGCTCCCGTCGGAGCGCGGTCGCGATGCCGCCGAAGCGGGTCTGCCTTCCGGTCGCCGTCACGATGGCGGTTGCGGTGCCGCTGACGACAGAGCTCCCCATGAACACGGCGTTGGCCTGTG
The DNA here is from genome assembly GCA_023387555.1 of Pseudomonadota bacterium. Lineage (GTDB taxonomy): Bacteria > Pseudomonadota > Alphaproteobacteria > Rhizobiales > Xanthobacteraceae > Pseudorhodoplanes. Next base: position 20,526 of record JAEWHY010000245.1, on the reverse strand, counting down.
TGGTCGCGAGCGGATCGCTTGCGGCCGGAGATGCGTTCTTTTCCGCCGGATAGGACTCGCCGGTGAGCATGGCTTCATTCACGAACAGATCGCGTGCCTCGGTCAGGCGGCAATCGGCCGGGACGAGATCGCCGGCGGACAGCGTCACGACATCGCCTGTCACCAGATCGGCCGCGGGAATTTCGATGGGCCTGCCATCGCGAAAGGCGCGAACCCGCAACGCCACACGCTGGCGCAGGGCTTCGGCCGCGGTTTCGGCCCGGCGTTCCTGGACGAAATCGATCAGGATCGAACCGCAAACGATCAGGACAATGATGATGAAGCTGATCTCTTCGTGTGTGAGTGCTGCGATTGCGGCGGCAAACAGCAGCACCAGCACAAGCGGATTGGCGAACCGCTTGAGGAGCGCCGGAATCAGGCGTCGCGCCGGTGGCGGTTCGACGACGTTTGGGCCGTTCTTTTTGCGTCGCGCGGCGGCCGCCGTCTCGGACAACCCATGCGACGACGATTGCAATGCAGCATAGACCTCATCCAGGGGCCGATTGAATTCTTGCTGCGCCATCCGGACACCTCGGTCCCGGTCGATTGCAGGCGGTTAACGCCGTATCTGGCGCATCGCCCTCTGCAAGCTGTTGCTAAAGATCAAACCCCCGTAGTATCGGCTGACGATAGAGCACCAATTTACCTCCTTGCATGGATTTCGCCCTTACCGAGGACCAGCGCGCCTTCCAGGCCACCGCACGGCAATTCGCACGTGACGCGATGATGCCGCAGGCGGCGCATTGGGACGAGAACGAGATCTTCCCGGTCGAGACGCTGCGTGAGGCTGCGGCGCTCGGCTTCGGCGGCATCTACGTGAAGGGCGATGTCGGCGGCTCGGAGCTGACGCGGCTCGATGCCGCCATCATCTTCGAGGAACTGGCGCAGGGCTGCACCTCCACCGCGGCCTATATCTCGATCCACAACATGGCGGCCTGGATGATCGACGCCTTCGGCAACGACGCCCAGCGCCGGCGTTTCCTGCCGAAGCTCTGCAGCATGGAGCATTTCGCGAGCTATTGCCTCACCGAACCGGGCGCGGGCTCCGATGCGGCAAGTCTGATAACGCGCGCGCAGCGCGATGGCGATCATTACATCCTGAACGGCGCGAAGGCCTTCATCTCGGGCGGTGGCACCTCGGATGTGTATGTCTGCATGGTGCGGACCGGCGGCGCAGGGCCGAAGGGCATTTCCTGTATCGTGGTCGAGAAGGGCACGCCGGGCCTCACCTTCGGCGCGCAGGAAAAGAAGCTCGGCTGGAAGTCGCAGCCGACCGCGATGGTGATATTCGAGAATTGCCGGGTGCCGGTGGACAACCTGATCGGCAAGGAAGGCGATGGTTTCAAGATCGCGATGATGGGGCTCGATGGCGGGCGGCTCAACATTGCGGCATGTTCGATCGGTGGCGCGCAGTTCTGCCTCGACCGGACGATCGACTATATGCGCGACCGCAAGCAGTTCGGATCGAGGCTCTCGGATTTCCAGGCGTTGCGTTTCCGGATCGCGGATTATGCCACCGAACTCGAAGCCGCACGGCTGATGGTGCGGCGCGCGGCTTATGCGGTGACTTTCGGCGAACCCGGCGCGACGCGGCTCGCGGCAATGGCGAAGCGCCTTGCGACCGACGCGGGCTTCGAGGCGGTGAATGGCTGCCTGCAATTGCACGGCGGCTACGGCTATCTGCGCGATCATCCGGTCGAGCGCGTGCTGCGCGATGTGCGCGTGCACCAGATCCTGGAAGGCACGAACGAGATCATGCGTCTGATCGTCAGCCGGGACTTGCTGGACAATTGATGAATACGGCGGACGACATCCTGTTCGAGCGGCGCGGCAGCGCCGGCATCGTGACGCTCAATCGCCCGAAGGCGCTCAATGCCATCACCCATGACATGGTGCGCGCGCTTGCGGCGCAACTCGACACATGGGCGAACGACGATTCGGTCACGCGCGTGCTCGTCACCGCCAATGGCGAGCGTGCGTTTTCCGCGGGCGGCGATATCCGCGCGCTTTACGATCTCATTACGGCCGGGCGGCAGGAGGAAGCGCTGTCGTTCTTCCGGGAGGAGTATGTCCTCAACACCGCGATCAAGCGTTATCCGAAGCCGTATATCTCGCTGATCGACGGCATCGTCATGGGCGGCGGAGTCGGCATTTCGATCCATGGTTCGCATCGCGTGGCGGGCGAGCGCTACGCCTTCGCGATGCCGGAGGTCGGGATCGGGTTCTTTCCCGATGTCGGCGGCACCTACGCGCTGCCGCGGCTTGCGGGTGAGATCGGCACCTATCTCGCACTCACCGGCGAACGGCTGAAGGCTGCGGATGCGGTGCTGGCCGGGGCCGCGACCCATCATGTGAAGTCGCACCGCTTCGCGGATCTGAAAGAGGCGCTGTGCAGCAGCGATCCCGTCAATGCGGTGCTGGCCGACTTCATGGAGGCCGTCGGCCCGGGCGAGGTGATGCCGCGGCGGCGCGCCATCGATCGGACGTTTTCGTGGGATAGCGTCGGCATGATTGTGGAGGCGCTGCAGCGGGAGGCTCAGAAGAGCACAGACCATGCACAATGGTCGGCCCGAACGGCGCAGATCATCCTCGACAAATCCCCTACCAGTCTGACGCTGGCGCTGGCCCAGATGCGCTACGGGCGGACCCATGCCTTCGAGGCCTGTATGCGGGCCGAGTTTCGCATCGTGTCGCGGATCGTCTATGGTTCGGACATGGTCGAGGGCGTGCGCGCGGTCATTGTCGACAAGGATAACGCGCCGCGCTGGTCGCCGCCCAGCCTCGACGGGGTCGCTAACGACCTGATAGCACAGCATTTTGCGGCACTGCCCGGGAACGAATTGGACCTTTGACGATGAGCGAGCCGACTGCCAGCATTGCCGCGGATGGACCTGAGCCTGACGATCAGGTCACGGCCCGGCTGCAAGCAGCGCCTGCGGCGCTCGCGCCGGTGCAGGCGGAGGTTGAGAAGGCGGATCAAGGCCGCTGGACGCGCTGGCTGATCTGGTTCCTGCGGGCGATGGCGGTCGTGTCGATGCTCAAGGGCCTGTACCACTGGTCGGTCGTGCTCGGCATCGGCGAAGGGCCCGATTCACGGTTTTCGACGGAGTCGATCCCCTGGCAGACCGCGACGGTCTATTTCGCGGTCATCGATCTCGTCGCTGCGGTTGGTCTGTGGCTCGCCGCCGTCTGGGGCGCCGTGGTCTGGCTGACGGCGGCCGTGTCGATGGCGGCGGTGCAGGTGTTTTTCCCGCAGATTTATGGCGGTTCGTGGCTCGTCGTTCTGATCGAACTGGTGCTACTCTGCACCTATCTGGTACTTGCGCTGCAATCGGCGCGCGAACATCCGCACTGAGGAAAGCCTCGTAGAAGGCCAGATCCTCGGACGGGGAGGACGGAGGAGCATGGCGCGAATAGCCTTTATCGGCCTCGGGAATATGGGCGGCCCGATGGCCCAGAACCTGATCAAGGCCGGCCACGATGTTCTGGGCTACGACATCAGCCTCGACGCGGTCGGCAAGCTGGTCGCGGCCGGCGGGACCGCCGCCGGCAAGCCGGGCGCCGCGGCGGCGCAGGCCGACATCGTCGTCACCATGCTGCCGTCGGGCGCCGAGGTGCGCGAGACCTATCTCGGGCCGGACGGCATCGTCGAACGGGCGAAGCCCGGCGCCCTCCTGATCGATTCCTCCACCATCGATGTCGAGACCGCGCGCGAAGTCGCGTCAGCCGCCGACGCGGCCGGCCTCCTGATGGTCGATGCGCCGGTCTCGGGCGGGGTCGGCGGCGCGCAGGGCGGCACGCTCACCTTCATGGTCGGCGGCTCCGACGACGCCTTCGCGCAGGCGCGCCCGATCCTCGAGGCGATGGGCAAGACCATCGTGCATGCCGGCGGCGCCGGCAACGGCCAGGCCGCCAAGATCTGCAACAACATGGTGCTCGGGATTTCGATGATCGCGGTCTCGGAAGCCTTCGTGCTGGCCGAGAAGCTCGGGCTCGACGCGCAGAAGCTGTTCGACATTTCCTCGAAGTCGTCGGGCCAGTGCTGGTCGATGACGAGCTATTGCCCGGTGCCGGGACCGGTGCCGACCTCTCCGGCGAACCGCGACTACCAGGCCGGCTTCACCGCCAACATGATGCTCAAGGACCTCAAGCTGTCGCAGGAAGCAGCGAAGTCCGCCGGCGCGCGCACGCCGCTCGGCGCCGGCGCGACCGCGATCTACGGCCATTATGTCGAGGGCGGCGAGGGCGGCCGCGACTTCTCCGGCATCATCCGCTTTCTGCGCGGGGAGTGAGGCCGCATCCGCGACGGTGAGGGCGGTGGCGCGGGCCGTTTGCGCCGCCGCGCCCTCGAGCGACACGAGACGCAAGGATGCGGTTATCGCATTCCGCTGCGATCCCGGCGCCTCGCACCGGCGGACGACGCCTGAACCAAATCCGGCCTGCAGGGTTCAGCAAACACCTGCGAGGGATCGGCCATGGCGAAGACATTCAGGATCGGCGATCACGTCAACTGGAATTCCGAGGCCGGGCGGGTGTCCGGCACCATCATCGCCATCCACACGCGCGACTTCGACTACAAGGGTCACACCCACCGCGCGACGCAAGACGATCCGCAATACGAGATCAGAAGCGACAAGACCGATCACGTCGCCGCACACAAGGGCAGCGCGCTGACGCATTCGCCGAAAGGCGCATCGTGACGCTGCCGTTCTTCACGATCGGCCATTCCAACCGCGGCCTGGAGGCATTCGTCGACCTGCTGCGTGCATGCGACATCCGCCTCGTCGCCGATATCCGGACGGTGCCGCGATCGCGGACCAACCTGCAATTCAACACCGACACGCTTCCAGAGTCTCTCGCTGCCTTCGGCATGTCCTACGAACACATGGCTGCGCTCGGCGGACTGCGCGGCAAGTCGAAAACGGTGTCGCAGGACGTCAATGGCTTCTGGTCCAACCAGAGCTTTCACAATTACGCCGACTACGCATTGACCGATCCGTTCAGAGCCGGGCTCGCGCATCTGATCGACGCGGGACACCGGCAGCGCTGTACGATCATGTGCTCGGAGGCGGTCTGGTGGCGATGTCACCGCCGCATCGTGAGCGATTACCTGATAGCCGCCGGCGAAACGGTTTTTCACATCATGGGGGAGGGACGTGCCGAGCCGGCAAAGCTCACGCCCGGCGCCGTCGTCCGTCCCGACGGCACCATCGTCTATCCGAAGGCATGAGTGCGACGACATCGCTCGCGCGCAACCGTTCGCACGAGAGCGGCGCGGCGGATATGCGTTCGCACGCGTGACGATCTGGCGAATGAAGATTGTCATGCAGGCCCGCCGATCGCCAGAGCGTAACATTCGCCAATCGCGCGGCTGAAATCAGCTTGCGCCTCGCGCGTTGTGAGCCTTCGTGCATCAGGACCGCATGCATGAGCGTCTGCATCTGCTCTTGCGTCCTCTCTTGCATCCACTCTGCATAAGCCGGAGCGCTGGCAGCAAACATCTGTTCATCACAGCTTGAGCAGTGACGCGCTTCCACGTCCACGCGATGACGACGATCTTCACACCATGTCCAGATTCGGGACGCGGAAATGCCCGTCCGGAGCGCGTCCGCTGTGGACAATTCCGCTCTCATGTCCGTCGCGATGCCTTCGCGTGCGTCGCCAGAGCCGTGCCGCGAGCCGCACAAGTGGCGCAAATCCGGCGCGTTTCCTGCGTGCCGCGCCGTCAAGCCGTTGCCCCGCGCGGCGGCGACGAAGGGTGAATCGCAAGTTACGAATTACGTCGCATTTACCGGCACATTTGACGGTTCACTCCGCCAAATTCACCTTCTCTTTATGCTGTTGTTTAAGCCGATTTTAGATCATCGCCGCTAATTTCCCTTCTCAAGCGGGGAAAACAGGGCCTCGCAAAAAGATCGAAAAGAACTAAAAGGAAGGCGTCACCATGAAAGCCGTTATGAAGCCGGCAGAGCAGCCCGCGCAGAATGCGCAGCGGTTCGACAGCATTCGGCCCCTCTATCTCGAAGCCTTGACCCTGGTGGAACGCCTGCACCGGCGTCTGCTGGACGTGATCAAGGACGAGTTCGACCGTCGCGGTCGCGCCGACATCAATTCCGTGCAGGCGCTGCTGCTCTACAACATCGGCGACAAGGAGCTGACCGCGGGCGAATTGCGCACGCGCGGCTATTACCTCGGCTCGAACGTCTCCTACAATCTGAAGAAGCTGGTCGAGATGGGCTTCCTCGATCATCAGCGTTCGCGCGTCGATCGCCGCTCGGTCCGCATCAAGCTGACCGACAAGGGCCGCGAGGTCCGCGACATCGTCGAGAACCTGTACCAGAAGCACGTCCGCACCGTTGAGCAGGTCGGCGGCATCGCGGCCGAGGAATTCGGCACGCTGAACAAGTCGCTGCACCGGCTCGAGCGGTTCTGGACCGACCAGATCCTGTACCGGCTCTAACAAGAAGCCTGAACCCGTCGGGCGGGCTCAGCCTGGCGCGAGATTGTGAAGGCATCCCGGTTTCGGCGATGCACTTCGGTTCGCGCCAGTTTGCGCTCGTACGAAGCCGAGTGACACCTTCTGAACGCCGATCTTTCAGAGCCTCCCGCGGCCGTGTGTTGCGGGAGGTTTTTTCAAGGGGCTGGACAGCCTGCACGGTCGAAGAGCTCTCCGAACGGAGGGATCGCGTTTCCACTGCCCTCCATAGCCGGGATGGCGTTTGTGAGAAGGGTGTGTAATCAAAGGTTGAGTCGAGACGGGTATCAACTGATGCTATAGTGCGGCCGTTTCGCATATTGCGTGAAACGCGGGGGATCATGGACCTATTCAATGCGGTACTGGACGCGCTTGCCCGCGCGCTTTTGAAAGCGGTCGATGGCAGTCTGAAGGCAACCATTGACGTGTTGGGGGTCAAGGTAACGGTCGCGCCACCTTTTTCACACGACTCGGTGGATGAGCGACTGCAAAAGATTGAAACGGCCCGAGAAAGTCTTGCTGAAGCGATCGTGGCAGTTGACGCACTGAAGTCTGCGGCGGAAGAGAACAAGCGCGACCTTGAACGGCTGAATGTCGCAATTGAGCAAGCCGAGAGCCAAAAACAAAGCCTCAGCACTGAACTATCAACGCTGAAGGAAATCGCTGCTATCGACGGCGATGCACTTCGTCGAGCCTTGGGACTTCCGACGCGCCTTGATGTTTGGCGCGATAGGATTGTCGCTTTCCTGTTAGGTGTAGCGGCCTCTGTGGTGGCAGCCTTCCTGTGGGAATGGCTTATCAAACCGCTGTTCAATCTCCCCAAATAGGGTCTTGGGGTGCGGGGGAGTGCGGCGTTTCGTGTAAGCTGCCAGCTTTCGCTAATGCGTGGCTTCGCATGGATTTCAGAGAGTTTCAGTCGGCCGATTTCCAACACTTCCAGAATTGGGTCTATTGGCGTGCAACCGCGATGCGGCTGCGCGACAGTGCGCACGCTTTGTTCAGATACTACGCGCCCAACCTGATGAAGGAAGAGATCTCCTATGACGCAGCAATGCTACGTTTGGCGCACCAGAAGAAGGCGTCTGTCCGGGCTTACTCCCATGACATTGCCTCTGTCGCCTTGCTTTATGGCGCCGCCCTCGAGAACATTTTCAAGGCCGTCATAATATTCAAAGACGAAAATCTCTTGAACAAGAAGCGCTTGCCGAAGGAGGTGGTTAGCCACGTTCTCATCGCTTTGGCACAGAAGGCTGACGTGCCCTTGGACGATGAAGAAATGAAGTTGCTGTGTTGGGTAACTGAACTAGTCATTTGGCGCGGCCGATACCCAGTCCCCACAAAGAGACAGCATGAGTCTGGGGCACTCGAAGGATGGTCAGCTGTATACGCGTTTCAAGAAGACTGTCAGCGACCTTGATGCGATCTATAGGCGCGCAGACAGAAAGCTCCCTACGCGCGCGCGTCGGCGGCGCTGGTACACAATCGAAAACTTTTAGGCTGAAGTATACGTTCAAGCTGCGGCAGGACGGGAATCTCCTGTCCGCAGCTTGGTGTATGATGCGGCGTTACCGGATGGCGGCGTTAGCTGGCCCGTCGATTACTTGGCGTAGCCCTGCGAGCGGAGCCAGGCGATCTTGCGGTCGCCGTTGATCCAGTCGTAGCAGTCTTCCCGGCTGGTCAGGCCCCTGATGTGCCGGTCTTCATGGCCGGGGAGGGCAGCGATGATCTGCCACTCGTCCTCGGAGATGCGGTTCGGTCTGAAGTCTACTTTTGCTTTTGCCATCCGGGCTTATGACGGCGCTGGCGGCAAAAGGCAAATCGCGCGCCCGGCAGCGATCCCTCGGCGGGCGGCCGGTTCGTCGGTCCACGCCCTTGGCAATGGGCCGGGGTGGTGCGGGCTTCGCGGCGGTGCGCGACCGTCTTCCATGCGCGGCGCATTGAACCTGCGCGTGCATCCGGCCGACCAAATGCGCAAAGAGGAGAGGGCCAGATGGGCGAGATCGCTTTGCGCATTGCTGCTGTCATTGTCGGCGCCAGCGTCGAGTTTATCGGCTATTATACCGCGCGGGTGCTGGTGCCGTTCGTCACCTTCGGCCGCTACAGGGTGGCGACGCCGCGCAGGATCTACGAGCTCTGGAGCGAGTCCAACGGTGACGGCATCCATCCTGCCCTTGCCGCGACGCTCGGCATCGTGTTCTGGCTCGGGCTTGCGGTCGGCATCGCGCTGGCCTTCGCCTTCGCCCGCGCCTGAGCGGCAGTCGGGCGCGCTGAGCGCCGAAGGCCGCGCCCGCGACCATGCTCCCGCCGCATTGCCTCTGTTATCCTTGAGGCGATTCTTGCTTGAGGATTCCTGCTTTCGACGTTTGCGGGGCAGGAGAAAGCAGAGGTTCGCGAACCGAGGGGGGTCCGATGCTGCAACGGCGTTATTGTCCGAACTGCAAGCAATTCCAGCGCACCAAACCCGATGGCCTTGTGTGCCTTCCGTGCGAGGCCAGGCAGGCGCAAGCGCGTTGACGCGCGGGGCAGGGCCTTGCGGCTTCCGGTGGTTTGCAATGCCGACGCCGCTGCCGCGCGGGTGCTTGCGCGAGCGCGCGCCGGACCGCTTGCCGCACCCGACCGCCTTTGCCATTGCCTGACAATCGGGTTTAAGAATTGCGCATGACCGACCGTCCGGATCTCCCGCACTGGAATCGCCGCACCCTCATCCGCCATCTCGGCCGCGGCGCGCTGGGCGCCGGCGCAGCCCTGGCCGCAAGCCGCGCCGAAGCGCAGGACAAGGTGCTGCAGCTCTTGATGGAGCAGACCCGCCGCAGCGATTTCGGCCAGAGCTACGATGCCGGCATCCGCTCGGTGAAGATGCCGAAGGCCTCGCTGCCGACCCTGTCGCCCGCGACCGTGCAGACCACCGAGGCGGCGATCCCGCGCTACGAGCAGCTGGCGGCGCAGGGCGGCTGGCCGATGGTGCCGACCGGCGAACGGCTGCGGCTCGGCCATCGCACCAAGGCAGTGATCGCGCTGCGCCAGCGGCTGATCGCGGGCGGCGATCTCGCCACCAGCGCCGGCGCCTCCGACGTGTTCGATTCCTATGTCGAGGCCGGCGTGAAGCGCTTCCAGGCGCGGCATGGCCTGACCGTCGACGGTCTGGTGACCGAGGCGACGCTCAACGCCATGAATGTGCCGATCGACGCGCGGCTTTCGCAGCTTCGCACCAATCTCGGCCGGCTCAGGAGCTTCTCCGGCAATCTCGGGCCGAAATTCGTGATGTGCAACATCCCGGCGGCGCAGATCGAGGCGATCGAGAACGGCGTCGCGGTGACCCGCCACACCGCGGTGGTCGGCAAGCCGGACCGCGCCTCGCCCGACATCAACAGCCGGATCATCGAGGTGAATTTCAATCCGTTCTGGACGGTGCCGGTCTCGATCGTGCGGCGCGATCTGATCCCGAAGATGCAGGAGGAACCGGATTACCTGACCAAGCAGCGGATCCGGATCCTCGACGCCCGTGGCAACGAGTTGCAGCCGACCGACATCGACTGGAGCACCAACGAGGCGGTCAACTACAAGTTCAAGCAGGATCCGGGCGACTTCAATTCGCTGGGCGCGATCCGCATCAATTTCCCGTCGGCGCACGGCGTCTACATGCATGACACGCCGTCGCGCAATCTGTTCGGCGAGGACTTCCGCTTCCACTCCTCGGGCTGCGTGCGGGTGCAGAATGTGCGCGAGCTCGTGACCTGGCTGCTGGTGCAGACACCCGGCTGGTCGCGCCAGCAGATCGACGAGGTGATCCGCTCCGGCGATCGCAAGGATGCGCGGTTGCGGACGCCGGTGCCGCTGTACTGGGTCTATGTCACGGCCTGGGCGACGCCGGACGGCGTGGTCCAGTTCCGCGACGACATCTACGCGCGGGACGGGATCGGCGGGGCGCCCGCAACCAGCCGCGGCTGAGGGAGCGCGGCGGCGCGCCGGCCTGACGCTCCCGACTTCGAGGGCGGGAGTGGTATAGGTCCGGCCGCCGCAAGAGCGAATCCCGATGACAAATTCCCGCGAGGTCCTGTTCGAATTCACGGTGGTCGGCGCGGTGATGAAGGTCGCCGCCATCGACGCCGCGACCGGCATCGAGGTGACGGTCATGGGACCGGCCCATGCCTCGCGCGCCGACCTGCAGAAACTGGCCCTCGGCAAGCTGCGCCGGCGCCTTGAAACGCCGGATTCCCGCTAGATATTGCGGCCACACGCCCGATCAAAGCTATCGCTTGGCGGCCGGCCCGCGGACGTGGTATCCGCCCGCTTTGAGCCATCCAGGAGAAAACTCATGTCGGTAACCGACCGGTCCGCGGCCGGCGCCCCGCATAGCGAAATGTTCACGGCCACCCTTGCCGAGAGTGACCCCGAAATCGCACGCGCGATCGCCAATGAACTGGGCCGCCAGCGCGACGAGATCGAACTGATCGCGTCGGAAAACATCGTCAGCCGGGCCGTCCTCGAGGCGCAGGGCTCGGTGCTGACCAACAAATATGCCGAAGGCTATCCGGGCCGGCGCTACTACGGCGGCTGCCAGTATGTCGATGTCGCCGAGCAGCTCGCAATCGACCGGGTGACGAAGCTGTTCGGCTGCCAGTTCGCCAATGTGCAGCCGCATTCCGGCGCCTCGGCCAATGCCTCGGTGTTCTTCGCGCTGATGAATCCGGGCGATACCTTCCTTGGCCTCAATCTCGCGGCCGGCGGGCATCTCACCCACGGCATGAAGATCAATTATTCCGGCAAGTGGTTCAACGCCGTCGCCTATAACGTGCGGCCCGACGATCACCGCATCGACATGGACGAGGTGCGAAAGCTCGCCCAGGAGCACAAGCCGAAGGTCATCATCGCGGGCGGCTCCGCCTATCCGCGCATCCTCGACTTCAAGGCGTTCCGCGCCATCGCCGACGAGGTCGGGGCCTATCTGTTCGTCGACATGGCGCATTTCGCCGGGCTTGTGGCCGGCGGCGTGCACCCTTCGCCATTCCCGCATGCCCATGTGGTGACGACCACGACGCACAAGACGCTGCGCGGTCCGCGCGGCGGCGTCGTGCTGACCAACGACGAGGCTATCGCCAAGAAGATCAATTCGGCGGTGTTTCCGGGGCTGCAGGGCGGCCCGCTGATGCATGTGATCGCGGCGAAGGCGGTGGCCTTCGGCGAAGCCTTGCGTCCGTCGTTCAAGGTCTATGCCAAGAACGTCGTGGAGAACGCCAGGGCGCTCGCCGAGACCTTGAAGTCGGCCGGCTATGACATCACCTCCGGCGGCACCGACACCCATCTGATGCTGGTCGACCTGCGGCCGAAGCGGCTGACCGGCAAGGTGTCGGAGATCGCGCTCGGCCGCGCGCATATCACCTGCAACAAGAACGGCATCCCGTTCGATCCGGAGAAGCCGACGATCACCTCGGGCATCCGGCTCGGCACCCCGGCCGGGACCACCCGCGGCTTCGGCGTCGCAGAATTCCGGCAGGTCGGCGAGATGATCGCCGAAGTCCTCGATGTACTGTCGCAAAAGCAGGCCGAGGAAGATTCGCTCGTGGAAGCGGCGGTGCGCGACAAGGTGAAGACGCTGCTGAAGCGTTTTCCGATCTATCAATAGTTCTGGTCATCACCGGGCGGCCGCGAAGCGGCTGACCCGGTGATCCCACCTTTTCGAAGACATGATGGATCGCCGGGTCAGCCCGGCGATGACCGGGGGAGGGAAGGCCGATCATGCGCTGTCCAAGCTGCAACAGTCTCGATACCCAGGTGAAGGACTCGCGTCCGACCGAGGATTCGAATGCGATCCGCCGCCGCCGGGTCTGTTTGACCTGCCAGTTCCGCTTCACCACCTTCGAGCGCGTGCAATTGCGCGAACTTGTCGTGATCAAGCGCAACGGCCGCCGCGTGCCGTTCGATCGCGACAAGCTGATGCGCTCGCTGCAGATCGCGCTCCGCAAGCGCAACGTCGACCCCGAGCGGCTTGAACAGATGGTGTCGAAGATCGTGCGCGAACTCGAAAATCTCGGCGAGGCGGAGATCACCACCGACACCATCGGCGAAGCGGTGATGGCGCATCTGCGCGACCTCGACGACGTCGCCTATGTGCGCTTTGCTTCGGTCTACCGGAATTTCCGCGAGCGCAAGGATTTCGAGACCGCGATCGCGGAACTGGCCGGCGAGGAGGACGGCAGGGCACTGGCGCCGAAGAAATAGCCGGCAGGAACAGCCTTGCTCGTAATGCGTCACGCCGATTGATGACGATACCGAGGGGGTGGTATGAGGACGCCCATGATGCGCGCCCAGACGATCGCCAGGCTGCGGGCACACAGCGACGCGTTACGCGCGCGGGGCGCGACGGCGCTCTATCTGTTTGGGTCCACCGCGCGCGACGAAGCGCATGACGGCAGCGATATCGATATCTTCATCGACTACGATCGGAGCCGAAAGTTCTCGTTGCTTGACCTCGCGGGGCTCAAGAATTTTCTGGAAGACGAGCTTGCGACCAAGGTGGATGTTGCGACGCGGGACAGTTTGCATCCATTGCTGCGCGATGGGATCGAGACGTCCGCGATCCGCGTGTTCTGATGGCGCGTGATCCGCTGCCCGCGATCAAGGACATCCTGGATACGATCGCGGCGATTGAGAGCGCGGTCGCGGGCAAGAGTTTCTGTGTCGTGCAAACCGATCTTCCGGCGCTGAAGTCAGCGGTCGAAGCGATCGCGAAGGACCGGCTGTGACAACCTCGGCCGAAGACCGCCGCTTCATGCAATTGGCGCTGACGCTTGGCCGTCGCGGGCTTGGCAATGCCTGGCCCAACCCCGCGGTCGGGGCGATCGCGGTCAAGGACGGCGTGGTCATCGGACGGGGCTGGACCCAGCCGGGCGGGCGTCCGCATGCCGAGACCGAAGCATTGCGGCAGGCCGGTGCGCAGGCGCAGGGGGCAACACTCTACGTCACGCTCGAACCCTGCTCGCATCACGGCCGGACGCCGCCCTGCGCCGATGCCATCATCGCAGCCGGCGTCGCCCGCGTGGTCTGCGCGCTCGGCGATCCCAATCCGAGCGTCGCGGGCGAAGGCTATGCGCGGCTGCGCGCGGCCGGGATCGAGGTGTCCGACGGTCTCTGCGCCGAGGAGGCCCGGCGCGATCATGCCGGCCATATCCGGCGCATCCTCGAGGACCGTCCTCATGTGATGTTGAAGCTTGCGGTGTCCGCCGACGGCAAGGCCGCGCTGCCGGGCCGTAAGCCGGTACCGATCACCGGCGAGGCGACGCGCACCAAAGTTCATATGATGCGGGCGATGCACGACGCGATTCTGGTCGGCATCGGCACCGTGCTGGCAGACGATCCGGCATTAACCTGCCGTCTGCCCGGAATGCTGGCGGCATCGCCGGTGCGGGTGGTGCTCGATCCGGCGCTGCGGCTGCCGTTGACCTCCCAGCTTGTGAGGGGAGCGCGCGAGGTTCCGGTCTGGGTGCTGGGTTCCGAGGAGGCGCCGAGCGAACGCGAGCGATTGCTGAGCGAGCAGGGCGTCACCGTCATCCGCGCAAAGCAGGAGGACGGCGGGCTCGATCTTGCGCAGGTGCTGCGGGCGCTGGCCGCCCGCGGCATCACCCGGCTGATGGTCGAAGGCGGGCCGAAAGTCGCGGCCTCGTTCCTGCAGGCGGGTGTGGTCGACGAAGCGGTGCTGCTGCACGGTGAGGTCACGATCGGCCCGGACGGGATCGATGCGCTTGACGGACTTCGGCTGGCCGCTCTAACGCAATCCCCGAATTTCGCGCTGGTGCAGACCGAAGCCATTGGCGGCGACAAACTCCAGCGATACGAGCGGCGGTAGATGTTCACAGGCATTGTGACCGACATCGGTGAAGTGGACGCGGTCGAGCCGAAGGCCGATGGCTTGCGGCGCATCGTGATCGCGTGCCGCTACGATCGCGCGTCGATCGACATCGGTGCGTCGATTGCGTGTGCCGGCATCTGCCTGACCGTGGTCGAGACCGGTCTGAAGGGCGGGCGGACATGGTTCGCCGTCGATGCCGCCGCCGAGACCGTCGCGCTGACGAATGTGCGCCACTGGGTCCCCGGTACCCGCATCAACCTCGAGCGTTCGCTGAAGATCGGTGACGAACTCGGCGGACACATCGTCACCGGGCATGTCGATGGAGTAGCACAGGTGAAATCGCGCGAGGATCTCGCCGATCAGGTGCGCTTCGTGCTGACCGCGCCGCCGGCGCTGGCGCGCTTCATCGCGAAGAAGGGATCGGTCGCGCTGGATGGCGTTTCGCTGACGGTGAATGAAGCCGACGGCGAAGACCTCTCGGTTCTCATCATTCCGCACACGCTGCAGGTCACCACGCTGGATAACTGGCAACCCGCGACGCCTGTGCATCTTGAGGTTGACCTGATGGCGCGCTATGCGGCGCGCCTTCTCGAAGCGCAAAAATAGCTTGATCAGCGCCACTTGCGGAGCCGCGCGGCCTGTAGTTAGTGGCGCGGCAACGAAGCAGTGAGTGAGACATGGCCGGACCGCGGAAAGTAAAGAGTGCTAAGACTGCGAGCCCCAAGGGCGCGCGAATTCTCGTGGTCGAGGCGCGTTACTACGATCAGCTCTCAGACGCGCTGCTCGAAGGCGCGACCAAGGCGCTGGACGAAGCCGGCGCTACCTATGACCGCATCACCGTGCCGGGCGCGCTGGAAATCCCGACCGCGCTGGCCATCGCCCTCGACGCGGCGACCGCCAACAAGAAGCCTTACGATGGCGCGGTTGCGCTGGGCTGCGTGATTCTGGGCGAGACGTTTCATTTCGAAATCGTGTCGGAACAATCGGCGCGCGGGCTGATGGACATTTCGATCGCGCGCAAGATCCCGATCGGCAACGGCATCCTGACCGTCGATACCGAGGCGCAGGGCTGGGCGCGCGCGCGCGTCACCGAAGGCAACAAGGGCGGCGCCGCCGCGCGGGCCGCTCTAGCCCTGATCGACATCAAGCGCGCCGTCACCACCAAGGCAAAGCGATGAGCGGATCGCAAGGCGAGGAGCGGAAAGAGGAGCGCAAGGCGAACCGCCGTGGCGCCGCGCGTCTTGCCGCGGTCCAGGCGCTCTACCAGATGGACATCGCCGGGACCGACCTCAACGTGATCCTGGCCGAGTTCGAGAGCCACTGGCTTGGCAACGAGGTCGAAGGCGACAAATATCTGCCGGCCGACGCCAATCTGTTCCGCGAGATCGTACGCGGCGTCGTTGCCGATCAGCGCCGGCTCGATCCGGTCATCGATCAGGCCCTGTCCCGGGGCTGGCCGCTGGCGCGGGTCGAGGCGCTGGTTCGCGCGGTGCTGCGCGCCGGCTGTTTCGAACTTCAGGGCCGCAAGGATATTCCGGCCCGCGTCATCGTCTCCGAATATGTCGATGTGGCGAATGCCTTCGTCGACCGGGACGAGACCGGGATGGTGAATGCCGTGCTCGATATGCTGGCGCGGAGTGCGCGGGCGGAGGAATTCGCGCATAAGGCCACCTGAGAGCGCGGTTCCGTTCCGCGCCCACGGGGCTTCACAATGCTTGGCTCCGGTCTCTGCTGTCGCGGGGACGAAAGGGACATGGGTGCGGGCGCATGCCATCGGGCGAAGACAGGCTGATTGCCAAATACTTCAAGCCGCTGGCGACCGCGCCGGGCGCGCTCGGTTTGACCGACGACGCCGCCTTCTACGCCCCGCCCGAAGGCCACGATCTGGTTCTGACCACCGATGCGATCGTATCGGGTGTCCATTTTCTTCCCGACGATCCGCCGGAGACCGTGGCGCGCAAGGCGCTGCGCGTGAACCTGTCCGATCTTGCGGCCAAGGGCGCGCGTCCGGCGGGATGCCTGCTGACACTGGCGATGCCCGAAGGAACCGGGCACGGCTGGCTGCATCCCTTCGTGTCGGGGCTGCAATCGGACTGCGATCTCTATGGCTGTCCGGTCTTCGGCGGCGACACCGTGCGCACCGATGGCCCGTTGTGGACCTCGATCACCGCCTTCGGCGTGCTGCCGCGTGGCACCATGGTCAAGCGCGCCGGCGCCAAGCCAGGCGACCGCATTGTCGTGACCGGCACGATCGGCGACGGCGCGCTCGGGCTGCATCTGCTGCGCGATCCCGACCATATCGCGCGATGGTCGCTCACCGACGAGGAGGCAGGTCATCTCGCCGGGCGCTATCGCGTGCCGCAGCCGCGGACCGCGATGGCGGATGCGGTGCGGACGCTGGCGTCCGCCGCGATGGACGTGTCGGACGGACTCGTCGGCGATCTGGCCAAGCTGTGCGAGGTATCCGGCGTCTCGGCGCGGATCGAGGCCAAATGCATTCCGCTGTCGCCAGCCGCCGCGAGCGCCCTGGCCGCAGCGCCGGACCTGATCGAGGTGATTGCCACCGGCGGCGACGACTACGAGATCCTGGCCGCGGTGCCGCCCGACAGGCTTGCGGCTTTCCATGAGCGGGCCCGTGCCGCCGCGATCGCCGTCACCGAGATCGGCGAGATCGTGGAGGGCCGCGAGCCGCCGCAGGTCGTCGACGAAAGCGGGCAGGGGCTCGTTTTCGCGCGCGGTTCGTTCAGTCATTTCTGAGCTTTCGCAAAGTTTGCGCCCGCGATACTGCTCGGCGGGGAGAATTTTGCATGCATGACCGCCCTGTGAAGACGGCCTCCAACAACTGGGGCGTTTCCGGCACCTCGCGCGAAGCGATCCTGAGGCGGCGCTTTCCCACCGTGGAAGATCTGAGGAAGGCGTCCGAGCGGCGCATTCCCTCGCTCGGCTATGAGATGGTCGCCGGCGGCGACGGCCAATATCTCGGCGTGAAGCGCAATGCCGCGGCGCTGGATGCCATCGAGATGGTGCCGCGCACCGGCGCGGACAAAGGTCCGGTCGCGACCGATGTCACATTGTTCGGCCGTCATTATGCGGCGCCGATCGGCGTCGCGCCGATGGGGCTGCAGGGCGTGTTCTGGTCGGGGGCCGAGCGGCATCTGGCCCGCGCCGCACAGCGCGCCCGGATTCCCTATACCGCGGGTACGGTGAGCGGGATCAGCCTCGAAGAGGCGGCGGAGCTCGCGCCCGACGTGGTCTGGTTCCAGCTCTATCGGCTGGCGCGCGACGACCACAAGGTCGGTTTCGATCTGGTGCGGCGGGCGCAGCGCGCCAATGTGCATGTGCTGGTGGTGACCGTCGATTCCCCCGGCCGGGCCAAGCGGCCGGGCGAATTGCGCAACGGGCTGACGCTGCCGTTCCGCCCGACCGTGCGCACCATGCTGCAGGCCGCGGTGTCGCCGGCCTGGCTGTCGGCGCTGTGGCACAATGGGCAGCCGAGTTTTCCCTGCCTCGCGCCGTATTGCGGCGACAACGCCAGCAAGGCGGAGATTGCCGGCTTCTCGCAGCGCGAGATTGGCGGGGCCTTCACCTTCGAGGAACTCAAGCGCCTGCGCGATGCATGGAAGGGGCCCATGGTCATCAAGGGCGTGATGCATCCCGCCGATGCGGAGCAGGCGGTCGCGATCGGGCTCGATGGCGTGCAGGTTTCCAATCACGGCGGCCGCCAGCTCGAGGCGGCACCGGCGGCGATCGACGTGCTGCCCGCGATCGCGCGCGCGGTCGGCAACAAGGCGACGGTGCTGTTCGACAGCGGCGTCCGGTCCGGCCTTGATGTCGCGCGCGCGGTTGCGCTGGGTGCGCAGGCGGCCTTGGCCGGGCGTGCGTTCCTTTACGGCGTCGGCGCGGCCGGGGCGGATGGCGCAAATTATGTAACCGACATGCTGGTCGAGGAGTTTGCGGTGGCGATGCGGCAACTCGGGACGCCGGACACGGCCGCACTGCGCGCGCTGTCGATCCGGCATCCGGGCGCGTGGCAGTTCTGAGCTGGCAGTTCTGACTTTTATGAGCTCGCAGCTCTGACTGGCAGTACTGACCTGCGTTTTCGACGCTGGCTTACATTCAGCCGGCCGGATATGTAGGGCCCCCGTGCCGGGGAACCTTTTATGTCGGTAGCCGCTGACGGCGCCCATCATCTGATCGACGACGCGCTGGCGCGGCGCAATGCCGTCGTGCTCGCCATCGCGCAGGCGCTGGCCGGGGGCAACAATACGGTTCTGCTCGCGACCGGCGCGATCACGGGAGCGCTGCTTGCGCCCGACAAGACGCTCGCGACGGTTCCGATCACCGTCTATGTGATGGGGATGTGGCTCGGTACGCTGCCGGTCGGCGCCATCGCGCGCCGCTACGGCCGCCGCACCGCATTCCAGATCGGCACCTTGTGCGGTGTCGCGACCGGGCTGATCTGCTGCATCGGCGTGCTCTATGGGTCCTTCGCGCTGTTCAATATCGGCGCGTTCTTCTCCGGGCTTTATGCGGCGGCCCACCAGGCCTACCGGTTTGCCGCCGCCGATACCGCGAGCGAGGCGTTCCGGCCCAAGGCGATTTCCTGGGTGCTGGTCGGTGGCGTGTTCGCGGCGATCGTTGGGCCGCAGATCGTGATCGCGACCAAGGATATCCTGCCGCCGTATCTGTTCGCTGCGACCTATCTCGCCCAGGCGGCGATCGCGGTCCTGGCCGGCGTTGTGCTGCTGTTCCTGAAGATCCCGATGCCGCCCAAGGCGACCGCGGCCAACGCCGGGCGTCCGCTGTGGGCAATCGCGCGGCAGCCGAAATTCATCGTCGCGGTCGCCTGCGGCATTGCTAGCTATTCGATGATGAACATGGTGATGACGGCGGCGCCGCTGGCCATGATCGAATGCGACCACAGCGTCACCGAGGCGACGCTCGGACTGCAATGGCACGTGCTCGGCATGTTCCTGCCGAGCTTCTTCACCGGCACGCTGATCGCGCGCTTCGGCGTCGAGCGGGTGATCGCCGCGGGCTTTGCGATTCTGCTGGCGAGTGCCGCGATCGGCATGAGCGGCATCACGCTGTGGCATTTCTGGATCGCGCTAGTGCTGCTGGGGATCGGCTGGAATTTCGGCTTCATCGGCGCGACCACGCTGGTGACCCAGACCCACCGGCCCGAAGAGCGGACGCGGGTGCAGAGCTTCAACGACTTCCTGGTGTTCGGATCGATGGCGATCGGCTCGTTCGGCTCCGGCAAGGTGCTCGCGGTGTTCGGCTGGGCCGCGGTCAACCAGATCGTGTTCCCGGTGGTGCTGACGGTCGCCCTGATGCTCGGATGGCTGGTGCTGCGCCAGCGCCGCAACTTCGTCTGAGGCGCTCCCACCGGCGCGGCTCGCCACCGGATCACCGCATCGCGGGACACCTCGAAGCCCGGTCCGGTGAGCCGCCGCCGCCACAATAAAACGCGCTGGAAACCCCTCACGAATCGTCAGAAATCGAGGCGTTTGCCCGGTTGCTTTGCAATTTTGTTTTTGGCAATGTCCGCGCGATTTTGAGACCGGTCGGAGGCGATTCCGCGCGCCCGGTCCAAATTGGCGAGCCGGCTAACGGCTCACTCCAAAATCATCGGGGACGTCTATGACAGCTTTGTGGGTGATTATCGCCTGCGGTTTACTCGCCGTGCTCTACGGCATCTGGGCGACCGCTTCGGTTATGAAAGCGGATGCAGGCTCTGCCAAGATGCAGGAGATCGCGGCCGCAGTCCGCGAGGGCGCGCAGGCCTATCTGAAACGCCAATACACCACCATCGGCATCGTCGGCATTGTGATCTTCGTCGCAGTCGGCCTGTTGCTCGGCTGGCTGGTCGCCATCGGCTTCGCGATCGGTGCGATTCTGTCCGGCGCGGCCGGCTTCATCGGCATGAACGTGTCGGTGCGCGCCAACGTCCGCACCGCGCAGGCCGCGGTGAAGTCGCTGGCCGGCGGTCTTGAGATCGCCTTCAAGGCGGGCGCCATCACCGGCATGCTGGTGGCCGGCCTCGCGCTGCTGGGCGTCGCCGTCTACTACATGGTCCTGACCGGCCCGCTCGCGCTGGCCCCGAACAGCCGCACCGTCGTGGACGCCCTCGTGGCGCTCGGCTTCGGCGCCTCGCTGATCTCGA
>JAEWHY010000232.1 GCA_023387555.1 Pseudomonadota bacterium | reverse complement strand
CCGGTGGGCCGGATCATCGCAGCTTGGGCCTCCGCTGCGATGCTGCGTCTCAGCACCCACAACGGCCACCGCATCCCGCCCCGCGTCTTGTGACGCTCATGAGACGCCCCTTGGACGAGGCGGGATGCGCGCAATAGATCAGGGGAAGATGGCGGAAATAAGGAATATAATCCTTGTGTGAGATTTTCCTTGAGCCTTGAGGACGATGGGTTTCGCGTTGCTCAACCCATCCTACACACCACGGCGTTTGATGACGTAGGATGGGTTGAGCGCAGCGAAACCCATCAATCCCAATGACCGGCTATCGGCGCAATTTCGTTCCGGGCGGGAGCTATTTCTTCACGCTGAACCTGGCGGACCGACGCGCGCGCCTGTTGACCGATCACATCGGCCTCTTGCGCGCGGCGTTCCACGATACGCAGTCAAGGCATCCGTTCACCATCGAGGCAATCGTCGTATTGCCCGACCATTTGCATGCGATCTGGACATTACCGGACGGGGATCAGAATTTCGCGACGCGATGGCGATTGATCAAGTCAACCTTCTCGCGCGCTTTGCCGAGAACGGAGACAATCTCGCCGAGTCGCGCCGGCAAGGCCGAGCGCGGGATATGGCAAAGGCGATACTGGGAGCACACCCTGCGCGATGAGCGCGACTTTGAACGACACGTCGATTACATTCACATCAATCCGGTAAAGCACGGCCATACGACGCGCGTCGCGGACTGGCCCTTCTCATCATTTCACCGCTGGGTCAGGCTCGGCGTTTATCCCGAGGACTGGGCGGGCGAAGTCTCAGCATATGAATCCGGCTACGGGGAGCGATGATGGGTTTCGCTTCGCTCAACCCATCCTACGAGCAATGAGCCACGAGTCCCCGGCACCCCGCCTCACCCCTCCCCGACCGCGCTCTCGTGCCAGCGGCGCAGGATCAGGTGCGAGACCAGCGACAGCGCCGCGAAGATCGCGACGCCCGCGGCGGAGAGCAGCAGCAGCGCCGCGAACATGCGCGGGATGTTGAGCCGGTAGCCCGATTCGACGATCCTATAGGCGAGCCCCGAACCGGCGCCGGCCGAGCCCGCCGCGATCTCCGCCACCACCGCGCCGATCAGCGACAGCCCGCCGGCGATCTTCAGCCCCGCCAGCATGTAGGGCAACGCCGCGGGCAGCTTGAGATCGCGCAGCACCTGCCACCCGCTCGCGCCGTAAAGCCGGAACAATTCGGCGAGGTTGCGATCCACCGAATTGAGGCCGAGCGTGGTGTTGGCCAGCACCGGAAAGAACGCGACGATCCACGCGCAGGCGAGCACCGCGGCATGCTGCGGCAGATAGATCAGCAACAGCGGCGCGATCGCGATCACCGGCGTGACCTGCAGGATGACGGCGTAAGGATAGAACGAATATTCGACCAGCCGCGACTTGTTGAACGCGATCGCCAGCGCCACGCCGCCGACAAAGGCCAGCACCAGCGCCTGGAACGTGGTGGTCAGCGTCACCAGCAGCGACGACCACAGGAGGGGCCAGTCCGCCAGCAGCGTCTCGAACACAAGGCCAGGCGACGGCAGCACATAGGGCTGGATGTCGTTGAGCCGGACCACGAGGTCCCAGACCAGCACGCCGAAGGCCAGCGCGACCAGCGGCAGCGCGGCCCGCATCACGCGCTCCCTCCGCGTGCGCTCCTGCGCCTCCTCGGCGCGCTTCGCCGCACGCTTTGTTGCGTTCCTGCCCACAGGATTGACGCGCGCGATCATGCCGCCTGCCCCCCGTCTTGCTCCTGCGCCATCGCATCGACAAGCGCCGTCGACACCTTGCGGCACAGCGCGGCATATTCCGCGGAGGTGCGGAACGCCTCGCTGCGCGGATAGGGCGCATCGACCTCGATTTGCGCATGGACCCGGCCGGGCCGCTGCGTCATCACGATGATCCGGCTCGACAGATAGACCGACTCGAACACCGAATGGGTGACGAAGATCGCGGTCTGCCGCATCGACGCCCACAGCGTCAGCAGGTCGTTGTTGAGCTTGAAGCGGGTGATCTCGTCGAGCGCGGCAAAAGGCTCGTCCATCAGCAAAAGCTTGGGCTGCGTCACCAGCGCCCGCGCGATCGACACCCGCATCTTCATGCCGCCGGACAATTCGCGCGGATAGGCGCGCTCGAAGGCGGCCAGGCCGACACGCGCCAGCGCGTCGCGAATGCGCGGCATCGCCGCATCGCGGCCCAGCCCCGACAGCTTCAGCGGCAGGTGGACGTTGCCCGCGACATTGGCCCAGGGCATCAGCGTCGGCTCCTGGAACACGAAGCCGATCTCGCCCTTCGCGCCATCGGGCGCGGTGCCGCCGGCCCAGACCACATCGCCGTCGGTCGGCTCCATTAATCCGGCGATGATGCGCAGCGCCGTCGACTTGCCGCAGCCCGAGGGCCCGAGCAGCGACACGAACTCACCGTCGCGGATGTCGAATGTCGCGTCGCGCAGGGCGACGACGCCGTTCGGGAAGGTCTTGGCGACGCCGTGAAGGGAGACGATGTCAGTCATGGCTCAGGATAGCAGGCTGCATTCTCTGTCCTAACCTCTCCGCGCCTGTTCTTAACCTCTCCCCGCGTGCGGGGAGAGGTCGACCGCATGAGCGAAGCGAATGAGGTCGGATGAGGGGGGCTTTCAGTCAGCCCAGCTTCACGTGGCATACATCGGGCATCCGATCATAACGGAGAATCCCCCTCACC
>JAEWHY010000074.1 GCA_023387555.1 Pseudomonadota bacterium | reverse complement strand
AGCTTTCGAGGGCTTGCGGTGCGTTGCTCATGGCCGGTCTCCTCCAAATATATTGCTATTCCGCCCATGGCCGGACCAGTCCCGGCCACGGGATTCGGCTGTCACAAAATCGGGCGAAGGCAATCGGCGCCGGAGCCTCCGGCACCCGATCCGCCCTGCGGCAGAACCGCAGGTGTATTGATTTCAGGCTTTTGCGGCAAGCAAGCGCGGAAGCGTCCTAGAGTACGCCGGTGCCGCTTTCGGCCGCGGCGCCCCGGCTCTGACCGATGAAGCGGCGGATCGCCTCCCGGACCTGCGCATTGGTCAGGAACAGGTCGTGGTTCAGTCCGCCGCCGGCGAAATCCGAGGCATCGATCACGCGAATGCCCAGCGCTTCGAGCCGCGGCTTCTCGGCAATGCCGACGCGGGTCACGCCGCCCGCCATATCGCGCATCGCCCCCAGCGCGCGATCGTTCGCGACCGTGAGCACGGTGATCCGGCGCGACAGCGCACCCATGCGCGCCACCGACGACGTGAAGCTGTCCATGTCGATATCCGGCGACGCCAGCACGATCGCGCCGAAGCGGTCCGCCATGCTGCCGCCGCGCCGGTCGTAGAGCTGACGCAGCGCCTCGACCGTCACCATGGTTCCCATCGAATGCGCGACGATATGGATGCGTCCGACGGAAGGGTCGGCGATCAGTTCGTCGATCATGCTTTCGAACGCATCGCGCGACCACAGCGCGCTCTCGCGATCGTAGATGTAATTCATCAGGCTGTTCTTGGAGGGCCAGGAGAACAGCATCGTGTCGCCACGGAACTGCAGGCCGTCGGACAGACGCGCGGCATCGAGCGCCGCGGTCTCGAACGACTGGTTGAAGCCGTGAACATAGATCAGGACGTCGCGGCGCGTCTCGCTCGCGGCAAAGCTTTCGCCGTGCGGAACCGCCTCCACCGACTTGATGCTCCAGGTGCCGAGCCCGACCGCCGAGAATGCGCCTTCGGCCGGCGACGTCAGTTTGACGCGCACGTTGCTCGGCTGGTTGGCGCGCTGCGAACCGAACCATGGGCTCGCGCGCGCGCCCTTCACCGCATTGCGCGTGGTCACGGCCGTCACGTTCGGTTCGGCAAGGATGTCCGATTGCGCGGCCGGCCGGTCGCCGGGCGCGGCGAAGGCCGACGCGCCACCCTGCATGTTGGCGCAGCCGCTCGCCATCGCGCCAACACTGCACAATGCCAGCAGCAGCATGACGGACCGCACGCACGATCCGAACGGACGTGATGAAAACGCCATCGGCAGCTTGTGACCAGAACCCCAACACGGATCGCGCGACGTCAGGCGGTGACGTCGCGCCGCGACCGCAAGCTTTGCTCAGGCATGACGGCAACAGCGTGACCAAATCAAGTTAACTGCGGGCCGATACGCTTCTCACGTCTCGATCCGGCGCAGAGTTCCGCAATAGCGCTGCGGTGCTGTCACTGTTCCGCGTGGTCGCGATCGAACGCCCAGATGCGCTCAAAGCCCATCAGGCGAGAAAACGCATCGAACGAATAAAGTTCGCCGTTCCAGTCCCTGGTCGAACCCTTTGCGAGGATTTCGCCATAGACCGAGCGCAGCGCGGCGCCCATCGCCAGAAAGCCGGCCACCGGAAAGATCGCGAGCTTGAAACCCAACTGCTCCAGCTCGGCGCGGCGCAGAATCGGCGTCCGGCCGCCTTCCACCATATTGGCCAGCAGCGGCACGTCGAAGGAGCGGCCGATGGTTTCCATCTCCGCCACGCTCTCGGGCGACTCGACGAACAGGATGTCGGCGCCCGCCTTCACGAAGGCCTCGCCGCGGCGCAGCGCCTCGTCGAGGCCGAGCGAGGTGCGGGCATCGGTGCGCGCAACGATCAGGAAGTCGCGGGAGGATCGCGCCTCGGCCGCGACCTTGATGCGCCCCACCGCATCCGCGAGCGGGACCACGCGACGGCCGGGCGTATGGCCGCATTTCTTCGGGAACTCCTGATCCTCGATCTGGATGCCAGCGGCGCCGGCGGCTTCATAGCCACGCACCGTGAAGTCGACATTGAGAAGACCGCCGTAGCCGGTGTCGCCGTCGGCGATCAGCGGCGTCGCCGTGCCCTGCGCGATCTGGCGCACGCGCCCGACCATCTCGGTATAGCTGGCAAGACCCGCATCCGGCAGGCCGAGATGCGACGCCACCACGCCGTAGCCGGTCATGTAAAGCGCATCGAAGCCCATGGTGTCGGCGATGCGCGCCGAGATCATGTCGAACACGCCCGGCGCCGAGATCAGGCCCGGCTCCTTCAATCGCGCGGCAAGGCTTTTGCGGGCTGCGGGCGGGTTCATGCGGTGTGTCCACATCGGGTCAGCGGGTGATGGTGATGACTTGTATGGCGCATCCCGTGACGGGCGGCCAGCCCACCGGGTTTCCGGCGTTCTGCGGGATCTGCCGTGTCCAAGGGAGCAATAAGCGCCTGCGTCTGCATAACCATCCGATTTAGGCTAGGACTGTCAGCGACGAATGTACGGGAGCATTTGCGCTCCCGCCAAACTCAGATCACGTTACGCAGAAGCCTGCTTCGCGCGGATCCGCTCAGCTGCCTGCTTGCTACCAATGTGCGTGCGTTCCTTGAGCACATGATTCACGGCGCGCACGTTGATAACGTACGCGGCGGCGATCTCGTGCTGGTACTGTCCGCTCCAACTGCGGAGCCACACGTCGATCGCTTCGTCGTCGGTGAACTTGGTCTTATTCATTCATATTGCTTTCTATCGGGCCCGTGTTGACGGCAGGCGGCAAATCATAGTGAGATGCCCGAGTTGATAAGCGTCGTGACGAACCACAGTCGTTGATGATCGCAATAAGAGGGGACCGGCTGCTTCTGGGAAAAGGGGCCGGTTCTCTTTTTGCGGGTGCGAATCTCTCCACACCACTCACGACTCTGCGAGTCCGGGGCGAATTCGGCAAGCCTCTGTCCACGATCCTCGCTCCCCGCACCCGTTATCCGAGGGCCCAACTTCGCGCAGAGCCAAAGCAAAAAGACCGGGCTACTGGCCCGGCCTGAGTGGTGCAACGCATAAATGTCAGCTGAAGATCGTCCGCCGAACCTGCGCTGACGTTGAAGGGCTGCCCGTCTTACATCATGCCAATAGTGGCGAGGCCCCCGCGCCCAAAGCCTGCGGTTGGACTTAGGTTTTGTGGATTCAAAGCCTGACGCTGGTAAGCGTCAAATCGCAGAAACCCGTGATATTAGCTGCTTTTTGATGGTGCCGGCGGAGGGATTTGAACCCCCGACCACCCGCTTACGAAGCGGATGCTCTACCACTGAGCTACGCCGGCCTGATCGCGATGCGACAAGGCGCCTCTGATAGCGGGCCGAACCCCGTTTTTCAAGCGACGGGCGGCGCCCGTCAGAAAAAGAACAGGCGCTTCCAGCCCGGCGTGGTCGCGACCGGGTCCGGGTCGGGGTCGCGCTCCTGGTCGGGCTCAGGACCGGGGTCGTCCGGAACATGGGCGATCGGGACCACCGATTCCGGAACGGCACGCGTGGAATTGACGGCGCGGGGACCGGCAGCCGCCGGCGCAGCGGACGGAGGCGGAGCCGCCGGGGTGTCCGGCTTGGCCTCGATCACCGGGCGCGCCGGCGCGGGCTCGTCGGTCAGTTCGGCCGTCTCATCCGCCGGCATCGGCGCGGATCCGATCGCCGCCGGCGGCGCCTTCCACTCGAAGGCGTCGATCCGGCCCGTGACCGGCGAGACCGGCAGCCACTGATCCGAAACATAGCCGTCGGCCATCCAGGCCGGATCGCGTGCGGCGTGGACCGCCCGCGCGGTCCATT